>JAKJHA010000159.1 GCA_022704125.1 Verrucomicrobiota bacterium
AGCCTTTCTATGTCCGGCGACCTCACCGTCAATGACGCGGGCACCGAACCTTGGATCTTGACCGATATTACTGGCCCCGGCACCCTGACCCTGAACCGTCCCTACTATGCGCCGGTCATCAACCTCGTTGGCTCGCAGGTGGTCACGCTCGGTCTTTCCAATCGCGTGGAGCGGGTCAGCGGTAACGGCACACTGAACGTTCCGGCTGGCGCGTTCTCGATCGACACGCTTGCGCTCGGCGGCACCGTGACCTTCAACAATGGCGAGGCACCGCTGACCGTCGCCTCGGTCAGTGTCAGCGGCAACGGCCGTTTCGTCGCGACCGGTAGCCCGACAACGCTGGACCTCGTCACGCTCGCCGATTTGCAGAGCGCCACCGTTGATACCGGTGCCGCATCCTTGACCGTGACCGCTTTCAGCGGCCACGGAGCTTTCCGCAAAAACGGCACCGGTGATTTCTCCTTCCCGGTACCGACTACGCTGCGCACGCTGACCGTCGAGGGTGGCGCGTTGCTGCCGGTCCGCGTGAGTTCCGCGACAATCCCGGCTTCGGTGGTGCCGGCTTTCTGGGTCGACGCTTCCCAGCCCGGCACGCTCCAGACCGATGCCGCCGGACGTGTCACGCAGTGGTGGGACGTGCGCAAGGGCGCGCCCGATGATGAGTGGATGCACGCCTACAGCGAGAACGAAGGCTCGGCACCGCAGCTTCTGCCGGCCTCGGCCAACGGCCTGCCGATTGTGTGGTTCGGTCCGTATGAGAGCGGCCGTTACTTGCGCTGGAGCGCACAGGTCTATCCGGTGCGTACCTTCTTCATGGCGATCGGCACGCACGAAAGCGGCGGTTATCTGCTCGGTTGCTCGACCATGAACGACTTCATCCGTTATCCCGGTGTGAGAAACTATCGCACGCCGCTTTGGAACGCGGAAAAGTTTTACACCCGTTACGGACGCAGTTACGTGGACAGCGAGCCGTTCGCCTTCGATACGAGTGTGCCGTTCAACGGCGGGTATCAGGTGCTGGCCTTTGTCGACGATACCGACGAGTCGGTCAATCCCGACTTGCAACGCGCGCGCGCCGACCAGTTCGCACGTTACCGCACGGTCTCGCCGAATTACACTGGCGGGCAGCGTCTCGGCGAGGTGCTCATCTGCACCAACGTCGTGACGGAAGCCGAGCGTGCCGCCATCGAGAGTTACCTCACCGCCAAGTGGATCGCGGACATCCGCCGCCTGGAGTTGCTCGGCGCAGCGCAGATCACCCTCGCGGAGGGCGACACGCTCTCGGTCGATGTTGCCTGCGGTGCCGGCCGCCTGACCAAGCTGGGCGCCGGTGAACTTAAGGTCAGCAACAGCGCGCTGCTGACCGGCGGACTTGATATCCAGGCTGGCCGTTTGGCCTTTGCGCGGACCGATCGCGTTTATGCGGCGGATCCGGTCTTCCATGTGGATGCCAGCGCCGACAACGGCTCGGTCATGACCGACCAATACGGCTATGTCACCAACTGGTCTGACGTCCGCTTCAACGGTCGCTGGGCCGCTGCCACCAACAGCTTGATCAATAACCCGCCGAACCTGTTGCTCAATGCGCTCGGCGGACGTCCGGTGGTCGACTTTAACTACTACGCTAGTGGCGGCAGTGCCCCGGCACCTTACGCGCGATTCAACCTCGACAATGAGCGCTATCTCTCGTGGAATGCGGAGATCGCCAATATCCGTACGGCCTTCTGGTTGCTCGGCAGCCAGAATGGCGGCGGCTTCCTGCTTGGCCACACCGATAGCTGGAACTTTCACCGTGAGATCGCCTCATGGGGAGACAGCCCGGAGCCTGGACTGTTTGCTGGCTCCGCTGCCGAAGGTGTCAGGAATGGACGGATTTTCGTCGACGGTCGTAAGCTGGATTATTACTCGCAGCGAGGCGTGTTGAATGGTGATTACCAGTTGGTGCAACTCATTACCACCGCCAACGCTGCCGCCAATCAGTTCAGCCGTGATCGGCAACTTAAGGCACAATGCGGCGGCCAGCGCCTTGGCGAGGTGGTGCTCTTCAACTATGCGCTGACCGAGAAGGAGCGCATGAACATGGAGGCACTGCTCGCGGCCAAATGGTTCGGCGACCTGCGGCGCGTCGCGCTTGCGGAGGGTGTGGTGCTGGATACCGGTGCCGGCACCAACAACGTTGTGCTCGCTGCGTTGGAGGGTGCGGGCACTGCGCGTCGTGAAGGCGCGGCCACGTTGCGTGTGCTTGACGGCGCCGCTTTCTCCGGCATTCTGGAGACCCGTCTCGACCGGCTGGATGTCAGCCGTTTGGAGTCTCCCGCGCAGCCTGCGCCCAATCCTTCGCTTTGGCTCGATGCATCGCGTCCCGGCGGCGTGACGGTCGATGGAACGACCATCACCGGCATCCGGGACTTCTCCGCCAACAACCTGCCGATCGGCTTCACGGGCGCAAACCCCGTGTTGCGTACCGACGAGTTGAACGGGCGTCCTGTGATCGATCTCGGACCCGCTGTCGCCGGTGGTACCGCCCTGACCTTTGACGGTACGCGCGCGAAGGTTCTTTCGGCCTTCGCTGTGCATGGCAGTCAGGAGGGCGGTGGCTGCTTCCTCGGCGCAGCCACTACATATCCATTTTATCGAGAGTGGTCTAACTATCTAGGGACAGGCAACCCGTATACGCCGATTTGGCATCCGGCATCGGCTGACCTTGATGTGCGTCAAGGATGGACGTATCTCGACGGTCAAAATGTGTGTGGTGTACGGCGCGGTTTTTCCGGCGGTTACGGGCTGTTCTCGTTCATCGTCAAACCGCGCACACCCTTCACCGAACAGATTTACATCGCGGGTGACCGCGGCAGCCCCCGTCCGTTTGGTGGTCTGCGCTTCGGCGAAATCCTGCTGTACGACCGCGTGCTGACCGACGCCGAGCGGCAGCAGACTGAGGCCTACCTGAACGCCAAGTGGTTCGGACGTGCCTCGGTTGGCTACGCCGCACCGACGTTGCCGGTGGTGGGACGTGTGCAGTCGCTGGGCGGCAGCCTGCATGTGGCACCCGGTCGGCTTGCCGTGCTGGGCGAGATTCAAGGGGCAGATGCGGTCTCCGTGACCGGCGGCGGCAAGCTTGCGTTGACCTCCGGCGGTTCGGCACCGGCCACGTATCAGGTCACGGCGGGCACGCTCACCCTGTCGCCGACCGACGAACTGCACACCGAGTTGCCGGTGACCGACGCACTCGCTTTCCGGGTCGATGCCTCGTGTGCTGAGTCGCTGACGTTCAAGCCCGGCAGCGCCCATGAGGTGCTCCAGTGGGCCGACGTGCGCGGTGCCGGTTATCCCTACGCCTATGCGTACGCCGATCCGGGCCAGCGTTATACCAACACTCAGGTTCTCGTCGAGAACCGTATGCCCGATGGAATTGCCATCACGCCGCCGACCCTGTTGCCGGGGGCGCTGAACGGCAAGCCTGTGCTGGACTTCGGTCAGTACGGCAGCACGCAGTGGTTGCTCTGGAACGCGCAGGTGAACGGCATCCGCACGGTCTTCTGGGTCATCGGCAGCCAGGCGGGCGGCGGCCACATGATGTCCGGCAGTGGTGATCTCAACTACTTCGTGCGCGGCCCCCGCTACCTCGCCAACACGCCGGCCGTGCTGTGGGACCCCTGGCTCGCTGTCACCGGCGGTGTCACCCGCATCGACGGTGCGCCGGTCAACGGTCGCCGTATCGGCCTGAACGGCACTGGCTATCAGATTGTCAGCTTGACTACCACGGATGCTGTGTTCGCGGGTGCTTTCGCATGCGACCGGCCGGGCCGCAAGTACTCTGACGGCACCCATTGCGGCGGCCAGCGGCTGGCTGAAGTGCTAATCTACACGCGCGCGCTCACCGATGCGGAATGCGCGGAGGTCGAGGCCTATCTCGCGTGGAAGTGGTTCGGACGCGGCACGCCCGGCACGAGCTTCGCGGCTGCGCCGCATACGGGCGCGACGATTGATCTCGCCTCTGATGCCGATCTGATCCTGAACGGCGTGGCTACTGATGCGGTCACCGTCACCGGTTCCGGCTACGTGGCGAATGCCGAGGTGCCGCCGACCGTCTTCCAGTTGACCGGCCCGCGTGTCTTCGAGCAGGGGTTGGTTTTGGCGGATGGTGCCGTGCTGTACGTGGACTACGATGGTGCGCAACCTGCCGCGGACCAGATCACTGTGTCGGGCGGTCTCATCGTGCTCGGCGGCGGACAGGTGGTGGTCGACCGCGTGTCCAACTGGACCAGCGGCCAGCAGACCGTCCCGCTGATCAGCTACGACACCATTAGCGGTGGCGCGTCCTTTGACACGCAGTGGCGCGGCAGCGGTGCTCCCTTCGGGCACAGCGTCAATCCCGGCTGGGTGCAGGACGAAAACCTGCTGAACGCCGTGCTCTATCCGTCCGGCCTTCTGCTCTATCTGAAGTGAGTAATCACTTTTGGTTTTGCGGGCCGCCGAAGATCCAGAGCGGCGATCCGGTCTTTTCGGGGGGCAGACGGAAGTAGCCTTCTTTGGCGGTCTTAACATCCTCGACCGTGACAAACGCGTTCGGGTTGTGCAACTGGATGATCTGCATCATCTCTTTCAAATCCTTGCGTTTGGTGACGGTGAGGATCATCTTCAACTTGCCGGACATGCCCTCGATATCGACCAGCGACACGCCGAAGCCTGATTCGCGCAGGTGCGCGATCAGGTTGGTGGTGTCGAGCTTCGGCACGATGCGCACCAGCACTGTGCCCAGCGAGAGTCGCTCGTCCAGCCTGATGCCGACGTAGTTGCCCACGCCGAACCCCAGTCCGTACGCTAGATAGCACATCGGGTTATTGATGTGGTTCAAGATCTGCCGGATCGCCAACAGCCAAATGATAACTTCGAAGAAGCCCAGGATCGGGGCGTAGATACGGTATCCCTTAGCCACGAAAATCACGCGCAGGGTACCGATGCTGACATCCATGATGCGCGCGACGAAGATTAGCAGCGGCACCACGCACCAAGAGAACACCCATGAGTTTAGGAATGCTTCAGAAACCATAACCGACTACTCCGCCCGCGATGTCTCGGTGATCCCGTGAACCTTGAAATAGGCCTCGGCAACTTCGTTACCCATGTAACGACGCAGGGTTTTGGGACTGGATTGCGACAGGTCCACCATGATCAGCCCGTCCACGACCGAACTGAAATCGGGATCGACGTTGAAGGCGAGCAGGCGTCCGCTGAGTTTCAGATATTGACGTAACAGTACGGGGATGTCCTTGCCGTCGGGTTCGATCTCCGCGACATATCCCGCTACTTGGTCGATGTCGTTGAGATATTCGGTGTACTCCTTGAGACACCACTCCGAGTGCCGCGGTGGCTTGGGCGGGAACTTCGGCTTGACCAGATGCGCCAGATCGTCCGCCATGCAGGTCTGGCGCATTGAGGCGAGGATCATGCAGCGTGAGGCTTCGCGGTACTCGTTGGTAATACTGACCGGGCCGAAGAGCACACGGTAGTGCGGGTTGCGCCCGATGAAGGCAGAGATGCCTTTCCACAACAGGAAGAGCGAGGTGTAGGCCTTCTGGTACTCCGTACGGACGAAAGAACGCCCCATCTCAATGGCCGGCGGGATTTGCTCCATCAGCCGTTCGTCGAACTTGAAGAGCGTGCGGGTATAAAGGCCTTTGACACCGTGTTCGGTCAGAATCTCGTCGGTCAGGCCGAGGCGGTAGGAGCCGATGATCTCTTGGCGGGCGGCGTTCCAAATGAAGAGGTGGTTGTAATAGTTGTCGAAGTCGTCGAGGTCGATCGCGTTACCGGTGCCTTCGCCCACGGCGCGGAAGGCGACTTCGCGTAGGCGCCCGATCTCGCGCAGGCAGGCGGGGATCTGCTCTGCGGCTGCGATGTAGACCGAAAGGTCGCCGGAGGCGATCAGCAGGTTGGCCTCGGGTAGGCGCGCGATTTCTGCGGTCAGCACATCGGCGGGTATCGGCGCGATGATCGGGTCGGGCGGCATCATCGGCGGATTGAGCGTGATGAAGCGCCGCGTACGGTGGGTCTCGCGCTCGGCCAGCAGGTAGGAGCGGAAGCGCATGTACTTGATGAGTTGCACGTCATCCGTGGAGAACGGTTCCAGCGCCTTGGTCGTGAGCGGCGTACCGATGCGCAGGGTGAGCG
>JAKJHA010000006.1 GCA_022704125.1 Verrucomicrobiota bacterium
CATTATTCGGCGTATGGTGCGCGACCACCTTTTCCGCAACCGCTCCGCGATCGAAACCCTGCGCATGTGGCCCTCCATCGCGCGTGGTGAAAAGCGCTGGATCTATCCCTATCAGCACCTCGCCGATGCCGTATTCAACTCCGCCCTCGACTATGAACTGGCTGTGTTGAAGCCGCTGGCCGCACCGCTGCTCAACCAGATCAAGCCGTGGGACGAAGCCTATATCGAGGCGCGCCGCCTCTCGGGCTTCCTGCACAACTTCTCACCCCTCGCGCCGGACATTGTCCCCGGCGACTCCATCCTGCGCGAATATATCGGCGGCAGCCAACTAACCTATTGAAGCACACCATAAGGAAACGCCATGAGCAAAGAACTTGAAGAGGGCAACGCCCTGATGCTGGATTTCGCCAAGATCGCCAAGATCGCCGAGACGTGCAAAGACGCAATTCCGGTGGCCGTGCAAAACGCCGACACCCGCGAGGTGATCCTGGTCGCCTACACCAACGAGCTGGCCATGAAAAAAGCGTTCGCAGAGCGTACGTTAATCCTCTGGAGCACATCGCGCAACGTCCTGTGGGAAAAGGGCAAGACCTCCGGCGAGACCTTCGACCTGCTGGAGGCGCGCGTCAACTGCGAGCAGAACTCACTGCTCTACATCGTGCGCCCGCGTCGTGGCGGCATCTGCCACACAAAAAATCAAAAAGACGAACCGCGCAATTGCTACTACCGCCGTATCGACCTGGACACGCTCGCCCTCACCAATCTGGACCCCTGAGAGGAAGGAGAATTTAGGATTTAGGATTTAGGATTTAGGAGTCTTATCACCCACTGCCCACTGCCTACTGCCCACTGCCTATTACCTCTCACCTATTACTTCTTACCTATCACCTCTTACCTATCACCTTCGTCCTCCGTGCGCTACCGTTGCCCATACTGCAAGCACCTCTTCGAAGAAGCCCCGCCGCCGGCCTGTCCGGCCTGCGGTAAGATCATGATCGTGCCGGCGATGAAGGAACTCAGCGAGCGCCAGACGCGCCGACGCGCGGTCGAACGCATCCGACGCGATAGCGAACGACAAAAGGCGTCGCTACAAGGGCACGTTGCGCCCGGCCTGCGGCGCACCCCCAAGGTTTACTTTGCCGTAATCGTGGGCTTGGCCATACTGGGCGGCGCGATTTTCCGGGCCTCCGATCGCGCGTCGCAACGCCGCGACGCCGAACCGCCGCACTTCCGCGCCATGCGGCATGTGGACGTACTAGCCGAGGCGCTGGGCCGCTATCGCTTCCATGTCGGAACCTTCCCCAATGCCGAACAAGGACTCGCCGCACTGGTGCGTGACCCGCAAGTGTCAGGCTGGAACGGCCCCTACATCAACCAGCTCCGACGCGACCCGTGGGGCACCCCGTTCGTGTACGCGCCGGTGTCGAACGGACTGCCTGTGCTGCTCTCCTGCGGTGCCGACAAAATCCGCGGCACGCCGGACGACATCCGTCCCGATCCCGCACGCTTCGATCCCGGCACTGAATGGACCAACGGCTGGGTCTCCGCCGCCGAGCGTCTGCCCGGTGTGACCGTCCTACCCTCCCCGCCTATTGAAAATTGAGCGTTGAGCGTTCAACGTTCGACGTTCTGAGTTGGCGCTCCGCGAGCCGGGTGAATGGCTTGCGCAGAGCAGCACACTTAGTCGCCTACACTTCGTCGCTTACACTTCGTCCAAAACACTTAGTCACTGGCGCAATCAGCTAAGACGTATACGACTAAGCGTAGAGACTAAGCGTACACGACTAAGTGTGGGGATTAAGTGTCTCCGCGCCGTGCGCGGAAGAAAAGTGTGACCGTCCTACCGTCCGCGCCCTAAATCAGGCCGCGGCGGATCATCGCCTCCGCGATCTGCACGGCATTTTGCGCAGCACCCTTGCGGATGTTGTCGCCGCAGCACCAGAGCGCTAGGCCGTTCTCGACACTCGGGTCGATCCGGATACGGCCCACGCCCACGTCATCGCCGCCGCCGATAAAGAGCGGCATCGGATATTGAGCGGTCGACACATCGTCGATGACCTTGACACCCTCGGCATTTGAGAGGATTTCGCGCGCCTGCTCTGCCGAGATCGGCGCACTGAACTCCGCATGAATGGCAATGGAGTGGGCATAGAAGACCGGCACGCGCACACAGGTGCTCGCGATACGCAGATCAGGGCACCCCAGAATCTTGCGCGCCTCGAAGGTTAGCTTGGCCTCCTCCGAGGTAAAACCCGGCATTTCCTTCTTAAGGCCACCGATCTGCGGCAGAACATTGAAGGCAATCTGGTGGGGATAGGTGTTGACGGCCATCTCGGCGCCCGTCGCGTAGGCGCGCGCCTGCTGCTCCAGTTCCTCGACCGCCGCGCGTCCCGTGCCGCTCACCGACTGAAAGGTCACGGCGGTCATGTGGCGCAACGGCACCTGCTTGTGCAACGGCGCGATGCCCATCAGCGTGATGATCGTGCTGCAGTTCGGGTTCGAAATGAAACCCTGATGACGGTCAAGCGCTTCGGCATTGATCTCCGGGATCACCAGCGGCACACGCTCGTCCATGCGATAGTCATCGCCGTTGTCGATCACCACCGCGCCGCGCTTGACCGCCTCCCATCCGAACTGCTTGGACGCGCCCTTGGAGCCCTCGGTACCGGCGAAAAGCGCAATGTCCAATCCGTCAAACGCCTCGGGGGTGGTCTCCAGTACATGGAACGTCTCGCCGGCAATCTCTTCATCGCGCTCACGCGTGGCCAAGACGCGGATCTCACTGGCGGGGAACTTGCGCTGGCGCAAAACCTTGATCATCTCCGTGCCCACCGCACCGATACCCACCAAACCGACCTTATACTGCTTCATATGACACCCCTTCGTTTGCTCTGTGAAACGGCGCGAAATCTTACCAAAACGCGCAAAATCCGCAATCAGGAAACGATGCCAACTCACGTTTCGAGTTGGGCGGTGTCTTTCTTTGCGGAGGATGGATCGAAGCCCATTTTTTTGAGATCGACATCGCCGATGACCTGCGGCTTCGCGGTTTGCCAAGCCCCGCGCGTGAAATCCGGAATCTCCACGGGAACGCCGCCGCGTTTGTCGCTTTCCGCCGAGCACGGCACGATCGCGCTCCAACTCGCGAGATCGTACACGTCCATGTCAAGCGGCAGCCCGTTTTGCAGACAATACGCCCAACGCAAATCCATGATGAAATCCATGCCGCCGTGCCCGCCTACCTTCTTGGCGATTTCACCCACGCTCTTCCAGAGCGGATGCTTGTGCTCCTCACGCGCCTTGGCAAAGTCCGCGTCACTCAACCACCCCGCGTGTGCGCCCGGCGTCTTCGCAAGTGCTAACCGGGGCGGATAGTCATAGAAGCACCCCTTCGAGCCCTGAATCAGATTGATACGACTGTAGGGACGCGGCGTCACCGTGTCGTATTGCATCATAATCGTGCGACCCTTCGCCGTGCGGATGATCGACGTATTGATGTCGCCCTCTTCCCACTTGAGTTTATTCTGCCATGCGTCCGGACCATACTTCGCGGCCACGAACTCCTTTTTCGCGACAGCCGAGGACGAGAACGACACAATCTTCTCCATACGGTCGCCGCGGTTCATGTCCATGTAGAGGCAGATCGGCCCGAGCGCGTGCGTCGGATAGGGATTGCCCCAGTGGCGCACTTCCGAACCAGGCGCACGCAAAGCTTGCTCCTTCCGATTTCGGTTGCGAAAATGATCCGCCGTCTGCCGGTCTGTGAGGTTGTGGATGTAACCGCCCTCCGCGTGTGTGAGCGTTCCCAAAAGCCCCTTGTGACAGAGATTCCATGCGAACATCTCCATCTCGCCGTAACAGCAATTCTCAAGCATCATGCAGTGGCGGCGCGCCTTTTCGCAGGCTTCGACAATCTTCCATGCCTCATCAAGCGTCTGCGCACCGGGCACCTCTGTGAGCACGTGCTTGCCCGCGAGGAGCGAATAAATCTCCATCTCGGCATGGAGCGGAGCTGGCGTAGCAATGTACACCAGATCCACGTCGTCGCAATCGGACAGCCCTTTCCATTTATCCGCCGTCCCGCTGAAACAGTGCGCGGGGGTTGGCTTCCCTTTTTCCTTAAGCCATTTGAGCGCCTGATCGACTGCTTCAGGCCGCAGGTCGCAGAGCGCGGTGAACTCGCAACCCGGGATCAGTGCGACGCGACGTACCGCCGCCGTGCCGCGTTCGCCGATCCCCACGATGCCCACGCGTATCTTCTTCAACGGCGCGACCGCGAAGTTGCTCATCGGCTGCGCAGTGCCAACACTCATGTTGCCGCGGCATTCAGCGGCGGCGGCAGCAACCGCCACCATCCAAGCCGCCCCCTTCACAAACTCACGCCTGCTCTGTCGCATATGCATTCCCTTCCTTCCTTACACGCTTAAGATCAGCTTAAATGTTCCGAATTTTACCGATCACGTCAACCCCCAATTTTGGTAAAATGTGACGCAAGACCTCTTCTCGGCGGTAACGATGCCGCCTGGAACTGAGCCAATGACGTACCGCCTAACTCCTAAATCCTAACTCCTAAATCCTAACTGTTAACTCCATGAGCTATCAACGCTTAGAAAACATCAATATCGAATCGGTCGAATTGCTCGCGACACCACGCGAGATGCGAGCAACCGTGCCGCAGACCGACGCCTCTTTCGCTGCTGTGCTGCGTGGGCGCGAAACGATCAAGCATATTCTGGACGGCGAGGACCACCGCCTGCTCGCGATAGTCGGTCCCTGCTCAATCCACAACATCGACGCCGCCGAAGAGTATGCTCAGCGCTTGAAGCGGCTGAGTGATGAGATCAGCGATCGCATTTACGTGATCATGCGTGTTTATTTCGAGAAGCCGCGTTCAGTGCTCGGCTGGAAGGGCCTGATCAACGACCCCTACATGAACGACACCTTCCAAATCGAGGACGGCATCCGTATGGCACGCCGCTTTCTGGTGCGTGTTGCTGAGATCGGCCTACCGGCTGCGACCGAGGTGCTCGACACGCTCATGCCGCAGTATATCGGCGATCTCATCTCGTGGTCCGTGATCGGTGCCCGTACCGCAGAGGCCCAGACACACCGCGAAATCGCCAGCGGTATCTCCACGCCGGTGGGCTTCAAAAACGCTACCGACGGTTCGTTCGATGCGGCCATCAACGGCATGCGTGCCGCGATGGGACCACACCACTTTCTCGGTGTGACCGAAGACGGCCTGCCCGCTGTCTTCAGTACCACCGGCAACGCTTACCCGCAAATCGTACTGCGCGGCGGTAAGCAGCCGAACTACGACGCCGCCAGCATCGCCCGTTGCGAACAGGCACTGTGCGCCGCCCACCTGCCTGTCAATATCATCGTCGATTGCAGCCATAGCAACTCCTACAAAAAACCGGAGTTACAAGGCGAGGTGCTGAACGACATCCTTACGCAGATCGAGCAAGGTAATCGTTCGATCCGCGGCTTCATGCTCGAGAGTCATCTCGAATGGGGTGCACAGCCCGTGCCGAAAGATTTGTCGGTTCTGCGTCCCGGACTCTCCGTGACGGATGCCTGCATCGACTGGCCCACCACCGAAATGTTTTTGCGTGAAGCACACCGTCGGAGCGCGGTCATCACGGGAAGCGAATAACTGTCGATACACTTCGTCGTTTTACACTTCGTCGATACACTTCGTCGCTTGTTCGCCGACTAAGTGTTTTCGATTAAGTGTGGGCGATTAAGTGTGGGCGACCAGTGTACGCGAGAGGATGCTCGCCCCCCCCCGTCACTGGCCGCTTGCCGATACAGCGAATCCGAGAATTGACCCGTTCCCCGAATCCCGCTATATTTGTGGGTCTTTAGGGGCGGCGCATGCCCGTAGCGTGTGGCGCAGAAATTTCGCCAAGGAGTTCATCACAAATGAAGGCAGTAGGATCCGAATTCCCATTCTTTGACGACGCTCTCGTCAAGCGCTATGCGGACAAGATTCGTGCAACAGGCAAGATTGATCCAGACCTGTATGAAAAATACAATGTTAAGCGCGGCCTGCGTAATGCCGACAGTACCGGCGTGTTGGTCGGTTTGACTGCAATCGGTAGTGTTCACGGCTACATGATTTCGGAAAGCGAAAAAATTTCCGTGCCGGGACAGCTCTTCTACCGCGGTATCGACGTCAACGATCTGGTAAAAGGGTTTCAGGAGGAACATCGGCCAGGGTTCGAGGAGACCGCTTACCTGTTACTCTTCGGCGACCTGCCAAACGAACAAGAACTCCAGATTTGGAATGACCTGCTAGATACCTGCCGACGGCTGCCGGACGGCTTTAAAGAGAGTGTGATCATCCGTTCGCCGGGCAAGGATATCATGAACAGCATTGCACGCACGGTGCTGATGGCCTATCTCTATGACCCGATGCCGGATCAACTGGACATTGAGACGACGCTGCGCCAAAGTATCTCGCTGATTGCGAAGTTCCCGGTGATCGCCGCCTACGCCTACCAAGCCAAGGCCCACTATCACTTGGGATACAGCTTGATGATGCGTTACCCGGAGGTCGGGAAAAGTACCGCCGAAAATATCCTGCTGTTGATCCGCGAGGACGGCATCTACACACCGTTGGAGGCCGAGCTGCTCGACCTCTGCCTGGTGTTGCACGCCGAACATGGCGGTGGCAACAACTCCGCCTTTACCACGCACGTCGTGTCGTCGGCATTCACCGACACCTACGCTGCCGTGACTGCCGCCACGCTCTCGCTGAAAGGTCTGCGCCACGGCGGCGCAAATCTGCGCGTGATGGAGCAGATGCGCGAAATCAAACAGCATGTCAAACGATGGGACGATGAAGACGAGATCGCCGCCTATCTCACCCGCATCCTTAATAAAGAGGCAGGCGACGGCACGGGACTGATCTACGGCCTTGGACACGCGATCTACACGCTCTCAGACCCGCGCACTGAAATCCTGCGTGAAAAGGCGCGTGCGCTGGCCCACGCCAAGGGTCGCGACGAGGAGATGGCACTCTATGAGACCATCGAGCGCCTCGGCCCCGAGCTTTTCAACAAGAATCGCGCCAAGCCGCGCGACCTCTGCGCCAACGTCGACTTTTTCTCGGGCTTCGTCTACGACATGCTCAACATCCCGGTTGATCTTTACACCCCGATCTTCGCGGTTTCACGCATAGTCGGCTGGTGTGCGCACCGTATCGAAGAGCTGCTCAACAGCGGACCGATCATCCGGCCGGCCTATAAAGCGATTTTCGAACCGCGCCCGTACACACCTCTGGCCGAAAGAGGCAGCGACTAAACGTGGAGATCCGTAACTATAAGCCCACGATGCGCTACCGGCCCTTCGGTGCCCGGACCAACGTGCTTGTGTCGATGCTGGGTATTGGTGCCATGCGTCTGCCGTTGAAGCCGGCGGGGGTAATCGACGAGACGCGTGCTACAGAACTGATTGAGACGGGGACACCGCCTATGTCTACAACGACGGCGCGAGCGAAAAAATCATCGGTGACACGTTGCAACGTGGTTGGCGCGATAAGATATACGTTGCCACCAAGATGCCGGTCTGGGAACTGGAGAAGCCCGGCGATCAGGCTCCGTTCCTCCGCACGCAACTCGAACGCTTAGGCATGGAGCAGATCGATTTCTATCTGTTGCACTCGCTCAACGCGCGTTATTGGCAGAATGTCCTGCGCTCTGAATCACTAGCGTGGCTGGACGAGGAAAAGCGGCGCGGACACATCCGGTTCGCGGGCTTTTCGTTCCATGATGATTTTGACGTGTTCAAAACAATTATCGACGCTTACGACTGGGATTTCTGCCAGATCCAGTATAACTACGCGCAACACGACATCCAGGCCGGCACACGCGGTTTGCAGTACGCGCACAGCAAAGGAATCGGCGTCTCGATCATGGAGCCCCTCTTCGGCGGTTTCCTGACCGGACCGCAGATGCCGCCCGGTGCAAGTCAACTGTTTGAAGAGAATAGCGTAAACCCCGTGGCAAGCGCGTTGCGCTGGATCTGGAACCAGCCCGAGCCGGCAGTCGTGTTGAGCGGCATGAGTGAGAAATATCAGGTGAAGGAAAACCTGCGCATCGTCGAGTCGGCCGATGTCGGCGTGCTGACCCAGCGCGAGCGGCAGGTACTGGAACAGGTCTGCAGTTACATGCGCGAGAACGTGCCGATCCCATGCAGCAAATGCGGTTACTGCCTGAAGAGTTGTCCGGTGGGCGTCAAGATCCCGGTCGTCTTCGACATCTTCAACAAGCATTTGCTGGTTGACCGTAAACACACCTTGCAGCCGGCGCTTTATCGCGGCATGCTCCCTTCTGAAAAAGCATCCGCCTGCATCCAGTGTGGTGTCTGCAAAAAACATTGTCCGCAGTCGATCGATATTCCCGCTTGGCTGGAAAAGGTGGCTGCTGAACTCGAAGGAGAAAAACTCACATGACTAACGAAACCCAAAACATCGCATCAGAACTGATCCAAAAGCCGATTGCCGAGGTCCAGCAGGTACTGGCCGGCGAAGTTTCGCAAGGTCGCGAAATCGTCGACGTTGCACTGCGCTGGCTGGCTGAGAACGGCATCAGTTTTTTGGTCAACGTGCTGGTCGCGCTGTTACTACTCGCGATCGGCGTACTAGCGATTCGTGTCTTGACGAATGCGACCCAAAAAGCGCTGGAAAAGTCCAGCCGCGTGAATGCGTTGCTGCGGAATTTTCTTTGTAGCGTGGTGAATAAAACCGCGTGGGTGTTACTACTGATGATCGTAGTGCAGCGTCTCGGCGTCAATATCGCGCCGCTGATCGCCGGTTTGGGCGTCACCGGTTTTATCCTCGGCTTCGCCTTTCAGGAATCACTTGGCAACCTCGCCGCCGGTATGATGATCGCCATCAACCAGCCGTTTCAGATCGGCGACTATGTGACGGTCGGTGCGATCAGTGGTACGGTCAGCGAACTCAACATGATGGCCGCCACGCTCTTCACGGCAGATAATATCAAGGTGATGGTGCCGAACAAAGTCATCTGGGGGGCGCCGATCACCAACTACACTGCCACCGACAAACGCCGCATTGACATCGCCGTCAACATCGCCTACGGCGCGGACATCTCTAAGGCCAAGCGCGTCGCCCTCGATACGCTGCGTGCCGACCCGCGCGTGCTGGACGATCCCGCGCCAATCGCCGAGGTCATCGCCATGGGCGACTCCGCAGTCAATCTGGTGTTGCGCCCCTGGGCCACGCCTTCAGACTACTGGGCGACTTTCTTCGCGCTCAACCAAGCGGTCAAAGAAGCGTTCGATCGTGAAGGCATTAAGATCCCCCTCCCGCAGATGGACATCCGCGTCAAAAGCAGCTTCCCGGGCGGAGAGCCGCCTAGTAAAGGCTGAAAAGAACGCAGAACGCAGAACGCCGAACACCGAATGCAGAACGCCGAAGGGAACTTGAGCGTTGAGAGTTGAACGGTGAACACTTAGACCTTACGCTTCGTCTGTCTCGGGCTTGGCTTTCTTCTTCTTGCGTTTGGGTGGCGTGCGTTCTTCTTCCACCGTCGGCGTCGGCTCGGGCGGTGTTTCCGTCGGCAGCTCTTTCACGCCGATCTCTTTGAGCCGCATGGAGACGATCTTCGAGACGCCCTCTTCCTGCTGCGTCACGCCGTACACGATGTCCGATCCGGCGATCGTGTGTTGGTTGTGCGTGATGATCAGGAACTGCGAATGCTTCAGGAAGTCCTTGAGCGCCTGCACAAAGCGTCCGATGTTGCTGTCGTCGAGCGCGGCATCCAGTTCGTCGAGCATACAGAAGGGCGCCGGCTTGATCATAAAGATGGCGAACAACAGACTCACGGCGGTCATGGTACGCTCGCCGCCCGAGAGCAACGTCACCGATTGCGGACGCTTGCCGGGCGGACGCGCGATGATGTCGATCCCGCACTCCAACGGATCCTCCGCATTCTCTAGCAGCACCAACTTGGCCTGTCCGCCGTTGAACAACTTGGTGAACATTGTCTCGAAATTGGCGTTGGCCTGTTCGAACGTTCGTTGGAACATCTCGCTCGACTGCTCGTTGATCCGCGTGATCAAATCAAGTATTTGTTCCTTGGAGTTCAACAGATCCTGTTCTTGCGCCTTCAGGAAGGTGTAACGTTCTTCAAGCTCTTTGTACTCTTCGATGGCCACCAGATTCACCGGGCCGAGCGCTTGGATCGTCGCGTTCAATTGCGTGACACGTGCTTCGATCTCCGGCTCCGGCGGCTGCTCGCCGTTCTCCCAGGCCGGGTCGGCATGCGCAATCAATTCATCCGCAGAGAGCCCGTACTCATTGTAGATGCGGTCGAGCTGATTCTGGCGGCGGATGCGCGACTCGGTGATTTCAAGCTCGGCCTTGCTCTTCTCGTCGCGCGCGTTGTCCAAGGCACGGCGACGTTCAGCAAGGGTTGCGTCGGTCTTTTCCAACTCGCGCTGATGTGCCCCGCGCTCGCGCCGAGTTTCGTCAATCTTCATGTGCAACGCTTCCGCCGCAATGCGCATCGGATCGAGGTTGGCTTCCAGTGCCGTGATCTCAGCCGTCAACCGCTCGATGCTTTCATCGTAGGAAAGTACACCACGGCTACGCCCTTGGATCGTGCGTTCCAACTCATCAATACGCGTCTGGATCGACTCCTGTTGCGACGCCGCATGCTCCAACTGCTGTGTCAAACTGGAGACTTGGATGCGACATTCAGTCAGCGCGTGACTCAGTTCGCTGTAGATACTTTCAAGTTCCTGCAACTGCGTGGACAACTCCGCTGTACGCTCCAACAACTCATCACGCAAGACCGTCAGCGATTGAAGTTCGTTGCTCAGCGCTTCGCGGCGCTCGTCATCACCGGCGGTCTGCGCGGAGATCGAACCGAGTTCGGTCGCCACGGTGGACAAGCGTTCACGGGCGCGTTCGGTATCGCGGCTAACCGTCTGATACTCACCTTCGGCTTGCGCAGCTTTGCGCTGGGTTTCATCCCGCTCTTGGCGCGTCTGGTTGATCAATGCGCCCAGCTCACCGTTACGCGCATTGAGCTGTTCCAGGTGGCTCCAATGTACGCGCAAACGCCCTTCAAGCGCGGTGAGCTGCTCGCTGGTCTCGGCCACCAACATGCGACGCGCGAGCGGGCTGGAGACTTGGCTGTCCGGCATCCAGAGTTCTGCGCAGCCGTCGCCGTGCATGATCACACCGCCGCGTGTGACGATGCTGCACCCCTTTGGGATCACCTCCGGCACGTCCTCCAGCCGTTCGGCCAGAAACACCGAGCCAAGCAACCGGGCTGCAGCCGGTGCGAATACATCGGTGACCTGCACCTGATCCAGCAGGCTGACCAGTCCGGTCGGCGGTGTGGGACGCGCGTCGTTGCCACCATCCACCGCAACAATGCGCGCCGCGGCATGCTGTCCCTGCGCAAAAAGAGCGGCTAACGCCTGCCGCGCACTGGCGGCATCGCGCACGACCACCGCGTCCAACCAAGCACGTAGCGCTGCCTCAAGCGCCAAGCGCAGATCGGCGGGCGCGGTCAATTGGTCGGCCAGCGCCCCAAGCACCGTGTATGGCACAAGCCCCAGCGGATTCTCCGGATCCAGCATCTGCTGTGAGCCGGCGGCAAATTCATCGGATGATTCCTGCTTATCGGTCAGCAACTCAATCTGCGCGCGTTTTGCGGCAGCTTCCGACTGCATGCGGGAAGCCTCATCCTGCATGCGCTTCATATCAGCGGCAACCGAGGTGCGCTCATCCTCCAGCGTTGCCAACCGCTCCCCTACCTGCTCGGCGTCCGACTGGAAGCGATCGAGCCGCGCTTTGACTTCCGCGCAGTTTTGAGCGGCGACGGCCAGCGCCTCCTCTACCTGACGATGCTCGGCACTGAGGCGGTCGCGCTTCATCAGCACATCACGCTGACGTGCTTCCATCTCGGCGAGTGTCTGCTGGATCTGGGCGCTGCGGCGCTCGCATTCAACGGAACGCTGCCGATCTTGCTGAAGCTGTTGGCGTACCTGATCAATCTGTTTCCTGTGCGCGTCAAAACGCGCCTGCGCCTCTTCAAGCTTGCCGCGCTCGACATCTGCCGCCTGCTGCGTCAGCAATCGTTTCTGTTCCAGCGATTCGATCTGCATCTTGAGATGCTCGATCTGCGTCCGCGTTTCAGAAATCTCGCGGTTGTCGCGTTCGGCCCAGGCGCGGTATTCAAGGATACGCTGTTCGTTGACCTTGATGACCTCTTGTGCGCGGATATAGCGGTTGTCCGCTTGCGCGGCCTGTTCGGTCAGTTCGGCGATGCGCGCTTCGGTCTCATGGATTAATGCGTGGATGCGCGATGATTGTGCCTCGGCTTCGGCCACAAACTCCTGATGCGACACCAGTTGCTCGCTGAGCGCGTGAATCGAAGTATCCAACTCGCGGATGCGGATGTCGAACGCAGCCAGACGGCGGCGCGTGAGAAAGATATCGAGCCCGCGCAATTCATCGCGCAGTGCACGGTACTTCTGCGCCTTGCCCGCCTGACGCTGGAGCGTACCAATCTGGCGTTTGACTTCGCGGATGACATCGGCGAGACGCAACAGATTTGCGTCGGTTTGATCGATTTTACGCAGTGCTTCCTTGCGGTCAGCCTTGAACTTGGTGATGCCCGCCGCCTCCTCAAAAACGATACGGCGGTCTTCCGGCTTGGAAGAGAGGATCACGTCGATCTGGCCCTGCGCCATCACCGAATAGGAGGTCGTACCAATCCCGGTACCCATGAAGAGGCGCTGGACATCTTTGAGACGGCAGAGGTTCTTGTTGATGAAGTACTGGCCTTCGCCTGAACGGAAGACGCGGCGGGTGATCGTGACTTCATTGAACTCGGTGTCCAGCATGCCCTCGCACTCTGCGAAGGTAATCGAGACCTCGGCCATGCCCAGTGGCTTACGGCTATCGGTTCCGTTGAAAATCACATCCGACATTTTGGCACAGCGCAGCGCGGTCGGGCGCTGTTCGCCCAACACCCAGCGAATCGCATCGGAAACATTGCTTTTGCCGCAACCGTTCGGCCCCACGATCGCGATCATGCCAGGCTCGAACTGCAAGCGCGTCTTGTCGGCAAAACTCTTAAAGCCGGTGATTTCGATCTGTTTTAGGTACACAGGAACAACCTCAAAATTGGGTCTGGTGCGGGCTCATCCTTTCCCCGCAAGCGAACGGGTGAGGTTGTAGCAAACTGGGTCACAAAATGAAAGTCAAAAGGGGGCGCACTTATTTCCGCAGAAACAAATTTCTGCGGAAATAAGAATTTACAGTTAGGATTTAGGAGTTAGGAGTTGTTGTGAGTGTCCACCCAGTCCACAATGTCCACGATGTCCACCAAACGTGAACGCCCAACGCCCAAAAAACTCCTAATTCCTAACTCCTAAATCCTCCTTGACTGGGGCGCTTCAGTCTTGATCAGGTTGAAGTGCACTCCAGCCGCCGCCCAGCGCTTTGTACACGCGGATCAGGTGATCGGTGATGGCGCCTTCGCTGAGTGTCACAGCCTCTTCGAAGGAGAGTTGGGAACGCTGTGCGTCCAGGACGGCGTTGAAATCGGCCAATCCGTTCGTGAATTGATTCTGCGCCAGTGCGACCGCGTTGCGCGACGCTTGCGCGGCGTTGCGCAGTGCTTCACAGCGCGCGAATTCGCGTCCGTATGCCGCCAGCGCGTCGCGCAGCTCACGCACTGCCTCTAGGACGGCCTGTTCGTACGCCGCCAGTGCTTGCTCCTGTAGCGCGTTCTGCACTTCGATGTTGGCGCGGATCGAGCCGCCGCGGAAAACCGGCCAGACGACCGACGGGCTGATCCCGAAGAAACGGCTCCCCCACTCCAGAAACGAGCCTTCGTCCAGCGATTCCAGGCCGACCGACCCGGTCAGACGGAAGGTCGGATAACGATCCGCTTCCGCCATGCCAATACGGGCGGTCTGTGCGGCCAGCCGTCGTTCGGCGGCACACACATCCGGACGGCGACGCAACAGATCGGCCGGAATGCCCACTACCACGCGGGGCGATGCGGAAGGGATCGGCGCGGCAGCCGTCAGGGCGGCGTCCAGTTCGCCCGGCATGGTTCCGGTCAGCACGGCCAGCGCGTTCAGCGCGGCTTCCTCCTCGCTTAACAGGCCGGGAATCGTAGCACGCGTCCGCTCCAGGTTGTAGCGGGCCTGCTCCACAGCCAGCGCATCGCTGATGCCGGCCTTGGCGCGGGACTCCACAAGGTCAAGCGTATCGGTCTGCACGACAAGATTGGTGTGCGCCACCACCAGACGTTGGCGTACGGTTTGGAGCCGCGTGTAGGCGCGTGCGGTCTCCGCCGCCACGCTCACCCAGATGTGCTCCACCGTTGCAACATTGGCCTCGAACTCCGCTTGCGCGGCTTCGATGGCACGGCGTCGGCGACCGAACACGTCAAGTTCCCATGTAGCGTCGAATCCCGCCGTATAGAAATCGCCGTCGCCCGGCGCTCCTGCGTTGTCGCTGTTACGGAATCGGCGGTAGGCTCCGGCGGCGTCCACCTCCGGCAGGAGCCCCGCACGGCTGATGCCTAGACGTGCGCGCGCCTCGCGCACACTGGCGATGCCGCCCTGCAGCGTACGGTTCGCGCATAACGCGCGGTCTACCAACTGGGTCAAGACCGGGTCGCCAAACACGTTCCACCACGCGGCGGCCTCCGTACTGTCGATGGCCGTGCCTTCGACGATTTGCGGCAAGGGCGCGGCGGGCAACGCGCTTTCGGGCGCCTGATAATCCGGTCCCACAGCACGGCACCCCGTCATCAGTGAGACGAGAAGAATGACGGTGGCCGCAGAGCTCGCGACAGCTTTGGGCTTTCGCTTCAAGAGCGCATGGAATCCTTCACGCCACGTCTGGAAGAAGGCGTAGAGGCCGGGCACCAGGATGATGCCGAACACCGTAGCGGCGATCATGCCCGAGAGGGTCGTAACGCCGATCGCACGACGGCTGGCCGCGCCGGCACCGGTCGCGTAGACCATCGGCAACACGCCGAGCACAAAGGTCAACGCGGTCATCAACACCGCGCGGTAACGCTGACCGGCACCTTCGGCTGCCGCCAGCACGATCGTTGATCCCTCTTCGCGCCTGATTTTTGAGAACTCGACGATCAGGATCGCGTTTTTACTGGCCAATGCAATCAGCAAGACCATACCGAGCTGTGCGTAGATGCTGAGCGACATGCCCAATAGTTTCAATCCGAACAATGCACCGGCCATCGCCACGAAAATCGAGAACATCACCGGCATCGGAATTGTCCAACTCTCGTATTGCGCCACCAGGAACAGGTAACCGAAGACCAGCGCCGCGACCATCAACAAAACCGTCTGCCCTGACGCACGATGTTCTTGGAAGCTCAGCCCTGACCATTCAAACGTATATCCGCTGGGTAGGGTCCGCTTGGCCACATCGGTGATCCGCGCCATCACGGTGCCGCTACTCATGCCCGGCACAAGCTGCGCTGTGATACCGGCACTGGGGAAAAGGTTGTAGCGCGGATAAAGCCGCGGCGCGACCTGACTCTCCAGCGAGATCAGGCTTCCCAGTGGCACCATCGCACCACGCGAGCTGCGCACGTACAATTTAAGTGCGTCCTCCGGCATGCGGCGCCCCGCCCAGTCGGACTGAATAATGACCTGATTGACCTGCGTATCCAGATTAACGTCGTTCACATAGAGCGAGCCGAAATAGTGCTGCAAGGTTGCAAACACCTTGGCGACCGGGACATCCAGCATCTCGCACTTAAGGCGATCCACGTTCATGCGGACGGACGGCGTCATGGCCGTGAAGCCGCTGAAAGCAAACATCACGCCCGGCACACGGTTGATCTCGGCAAGGAACTGCTGGAGCACGGCATCAAGCTTGACGGGATCACCGTCCGTCAGAGCCTGCAAACGGATGTCGAGTCCCGAGTTCGCGCCCAAGCCCGGTATGGATGGCGGCATAAAGAAGTTTACCGTAGCACCGGTGATCGCGGCACACTTGCCGCGGATCGTATTCATGATGACGGCGGCATGCATATCGGGCGCGTTACGCTCCGACCAATGCGTCAGCCCGATGAGCACAAAGCCCATGTTCTCCGCACGGCCGCCCATCATGCTAAACCCGGTAACGGCTTGAACGAACTCCACGCCCGGCACGTCACGCGCGATGGCGGTGATTTCGTGCATGATCTCCTCGGTCCGCGTCTTGATCGCACCTTCGGGCAACCGCACGTCTGCAAACACCACGCCCTGATCCTCATCCGGCAGGAAGGAGGTCGGTGTTTGTTTGAACCACACCCACGTCAGCAGGATCGTGCTGATCAAGAGCAAGGCACTTAACGCGAGCCGCCGTGCCAGAAAAGCGGAGAGCGAGATGTAACCGCCACGACTGCGGTTCAACAGCGCATTGAACCATCCGAACGGTCCGCGCCGGTGCATCTTCGGCGGGTTTAACATCGTCGCACAGATCGCGGGACTGAGGGTCAATGCGTTGAGCGTTGAGAAACAGATTGAGACCGACATAGTCACGGCGAACTGCTGATAGACCTTGCCGGTGATGCCGGGAATAAACGCCACAGGAATAAAGATCGCGAGCAGCACCAGCGTTGTGGCGATAATCGCGCCGGTCACCTCTTTCATTGTCAGGTAGGTGGCTGCCTTGCGCTCCATGCCACGCGTCTCCATCAGATACTGCACACGCTCTACCACCACGATCGCGTCATCGACAATCGATCCGATCGCGAGCACCAGACCGAAGAGCGTCAGCGTGTTGATGCTGTACCCGAACGCCTTCATCACCGCAAAGGTGGCGAACACCGAGACCGGGATCGTCAGCATCGGCACCAGCGTCGCGCGCCAATCTTGCAGGAAAAGATAGCAGACGAAAACGACCAGCACGAAGGTCACAAACAACGTGGAGACAATTTCCTTAATACTCGCTCGCACGACCGTCGTGGCATCGTACGCGGTCGACAACTCCATGTCCCCCGGCATACGTTCACGCAGACGCGCCAGTTCGCGCTGCACGCCGTCCATGGCTTGAATCGCGTTGCTGCCGGGTTTTTGTGAGAGCGCGATCGGTACTGAATCCGCACCGTTGTAGAGACCACTGAAACCGTAGTTGTTCTCGCCTAGCTCAACCTCAGCCACATCCTTGAGCCGCACCACCCCACCCTGTTCTTCGGTGCGGACGATGATCTCTTGAAAATCTTCCGGTTGGTTCAGGCGGCCTTGCGTCTGAAGTGTCAGCACCTGCTTGATCTCGCCGGGATTGGGCGCGGCGCCGACCGAGCCCAACGCAGCCTGGCGATTCTGGTTTTGGATAGCCGCGATCACCGCCTCGCCCCCCAGTCCCAACGCGGACAAACGCTCAGCATCGAGCCACACACGCATACTGCGCTTGGGACCGTAGACATCCACCGAACCCACCCCCGGCACGCGCGCGAGCACGTTCTTGATGTGGTTGTAGATATAGTCCGAGAGCGCCAGCCGGTCATACGTCCCGTTCGGCGACCGCAGCACCAGAAAACCCAGCATGTCCGAAGAGCGCGTATACACCGAAACACCCTGTTTGGTCACCTCTTCAGGCAGTCGCGGTACGGCTTGCTGTACACGGTTCTGAACCTTAACCATGTCAAGGTCCAGATTGGTGCCAATCTCAAACGTCACCGTCAAATTGTAGTTGCCGGAGTCATCGCAGTCCGAGGCCATGTAAAGCATGTCGTCCACGCCGTTGACCTCTTCCTCCAACGGGATTGCAACTGTGTTGGCCAGATCGCTCGCGCTGGCACCCGGATAGCGGGCCCGAACCGATACTTGAGGCGGCGTCACCTGCGGGTATTGCGTGATCGGCAGCGTCTTGACGGCCAAAGCCCCGGCGAGGGTTAACACAATCGAGATGACCAGTGCGAATCTGGGGCGTTCAATAAAGACATCGGAGATCATTTGCCGTCAGCCTCCTTGGCGGATGCAATCGTCACCGGCTTGCCGGGGGCCACCTTCTGGACACCCCGTACCACCACACGCTCACCTGCCTTAACGCCGGAACGCAATGCCACCCGCCCATCCGGTATCATGCCAGAGGTCACCGAACGCCGCTGTACGATTCCGGCCTCGTCGACCACATAGACAAAGTGTCCCTCGCTGTCAGTCAACAACGCTTCCTGCGGCACGACAGGCGCTTTCGGCGGCTTCGCGAAATCCACCAGCACGGTGACATAACCGTCCGGCACGAGCAAACCGTTCGGGTTGGAGAATCGCGCCCGCACCGACATCGTCGCAGTATCGGCCGACATCGTGTTGTCTTCAAAATCATGCGTTCCGATCAGGTCGGACACGGTTCCCGTGGGCAACCGATAACGAATACGCAGCACATCCTCCACACGGTCCGTGCCAATTTTTTCGAGTGCCTTGAGATAATCCTTATCCGTGACCGAAAACGCGATGCGGATGGGATCCATCTGCACGATCCGCACCAGCGCCCCCAATGACGGCATCACATAGTCGCCCACATTCGCGACAGTCCGCCCGATGCGTCCGTCAATCGGTGCAAAGATGCGCGTGTGTTTCAGATCGAACTCCGCGAGCGCTAAGTTGGCGACCGCCTGCTTGACCGCCGCGCGTCCCTGCGCGACATCGCTGCGCGCGGTATCGAGATCCGCCTGCGTGATGGCGCGTGCATCCGAACGCTCCAGCCGGTTCAGGTATCGTTCGGCGCGATCGAGCAGCGCCTCCGCTTGCCCAATCTCCGCCTTGCGCACCGCGACCCGCGCCTCATACTGCTCGGGGTCGATGGTGAAGAGCAGGTCCCCCGCCTTGACATCCGCGCCTTCTTTGAAGTGTATGTTCTTGATATAACCACCGACTTGCGCGCGCAACTCGACATCCTGAATCGGCTCGACCCGGCCGATGTAGGTGTTGGGCAGATTCACCTCCTCCTCCGTAACCGCTTGAACCTCGACCGGCGGCGCCCCCCCCGCTCCGCCCATCATGGCTGCCGACGGCATAGATGCCTCAGCCGCCTTTTGTGGCGCCAAGGCACGCGCCATCCATCCCAACCACAGCAGACAGGCAGCCGTCAGTAACCAACCCATAACTTTGGCTATCGGGTGTTCACGTTTAGTAACCTTTTGTTGTTCTAGATTTTCACTCATGATACGGGTACCTTTCTTTCAAAATCAATGCGTAACGCCATTCAAAATCGCTTGGAAACCAAACCGAAGCGCACCATCGAGGTCGGTTCCCAAGCCATTCGAAATCTCCTGTTCCAATAACCCCAGCCAAATCATCATCAGCACCGACGACACCGCCGCAAGATCCGCGTCCGCACGGATGGCGCCCGTGCGCTGCATGTCTTTCAACGCCGAACAGATAACAACATGGGGCGTGTCCGCCAGCCGACGTATCCGCTGGCGCACTGGGGTAAGTTTAGGCGATGCCCAGTCCAGCCGACGCGTCATGAGGAAAAAACGTCGGCTGGCTGGCGAACTGACAATCAGGCGGGCGCGTAGAACGAAATTTTCGGTCAACGCCTCCGGTGTATCCAAAGACGCTGGATGCGGTATCGTGTGCGTCAACTGGGTCGTGTGCCGTTCCGTCATGAGCACAACAAGCTCGGCGAGCAAGTCAGGCTTGCTCTTAAAATGCCAATAGACCGCACCCTTTGTCAGACCGATATGCCGCGCCACATCCTCAAAGGTTGTGCGGTCATAGCCTTTTTCGACAAACAGCCTGAGCGCGGCCTTAAGAATACACTGCCGCGTTTTTTCTGCTTCCGCTTTTGTTTTTCGCGCCATAACCTCAATCACCCCCCATGAATCGGTTGCGTACTATACATACCTCCGGGTAGGTATGCAAGCTCAGGGTTTACGGATATACCCAACTGGCAGACAGAAGCCCCGTCGCACCCGGCGTGCGGGGTTTCGTCCAGAAGCGCGTGTCCCATGCCGCACCCGGCGCATCCACCGCGCCGCACATCGCCACGCGCGGCGTCCACACGGTGATTTCAAGCTGCCCGGCAGCACCGGATGGGACGTCCCACTCATACGGTGCCCAGGCGCGGACACCAAGATCCTTCCCCGCGAAAACGACACGCGCGAAGAGACCGCCCGTGTCCAGACGCAGCCGCGTTCCCGCGCGTGCGGGCACCTTGGCCTCGGCCTTGTAGGTGACGGCTCCGGCGTATGTTTCAAGTCCACACGCCGCCAACGCTTGGACACCGGATTTTTCTGGGCGCGGACAGAGTATGCGGTTGAACACGGCGAAGTCGCCCACCACAAAAAGCGCCGGCAGGAAAAAGTTCTGGTCCGGTTCGCCCGTCATGATGCGGAAGGTGTGGACGCCGGGCGCCAATTCAAACGGTTCCGTTTCGCAGTAGAGCGGGTTGAAATCTACCCCCAGCGCCGTACACGGACGCGGCGCAGTGAGAGGGCGTCCGTCCATTTCGAATGTGTACGGCTCGGCGTCATGGCGGAAGATTTTCTCGCCGGGCGGCGCACTTTCAAAGGAATCCACGGGCCGTCCCGATCCTGTGACGGCGTAGCTCAGCACACATGTGCGCAACGCAAGTCGCACGTTCCGAAGCGGTGCGGCCACGGTGATTGTCCCCACCTTGTTCGTGTCGAAATTCACGCGCCATGTGTTCGCGGCGTCCAAAGCCAACGTGAAAGAGTCCACATCGAGCGGGACGTGATTCTCAACGGTGGACGACTGCGGCCGTTCGCCCGGTGCGAGCGTCAACACGCCTCGGCCGGGGAGGACGAACGGGACGCGCGCGCCATCCACATCCGCGATGAGTGCCCGGTCCGTTGCGGAGAGATTGAGCACCGCCACCGCGCCGTCCGCATAGTTCCGCACCACAAGTTCGCCCGCGACGGTGCGGCTGTCCGTCTCATAGACCCTGAACCGCGCCTTCGTTTCGGCAAGCACGGCATCTGTCGCCGCCTGTGCCGTCGCAAAAATGCGTCCGCTGCGCTCTTCGCGCACCGTCCCCTCGGGGGTAAACGCGAACACGAACGGCAAATCGGTCTGTTCGGCTTCCTCCACGAGATCGAGGGAAACCTGTCGCGTGGCGAGCGTACGCAGAAGGCCCAGCAGATCCGGCCGTTTTGTGCGCGTATGCGCGTGCAACGCCGCAAGACGCTGCGGGTAGCGCACGGCTGCGACGCGCACATCGTCCTGGCGCCGCGCGAAACTCGCCGCCCGCCGCGCATCGTCGAGAAGCGGACGCATTTGGCCGTGCCAAGGCTGGCTCGCGTTCACTGGGGACAGGTAACCGTGTTTTTCCACAAGGCCCTTCATGTCCATCACTTCCATCGACACAAGGAAATGATCCACACCATGTAGCGCCGTCAGCCAAATCATTTGGCGTAGCCTCGCGGGCGTCATGTCGTTAGGACCGAGCGCGAAAAGCTCTACCAGACCGCCGCGGCCGTTGCGGCGTATGGCGTGCTGCACCACGCTCAACGTCACCCATTCCGCCGTGTTCGCTTCGGGGCGGGAACCGATTTCGTCCATGCCCGGCAGGGATAGGCCCTTGAGGGCGTGGAGAGGATTGCCGTTGAAGAGGCAAGACCCGCGTACATCGTTCTCGCTGATCATGTGACCCGTGGAAAGAATGCCCATGCGGTCGCACTGCGCACGGATCGTATCGAAATAGGCACTGCGGAAACGGCGTCCCTTGAGATCGGCGTAAACGCTCCACACGTCCCCCGCGCCTGCGGCCTGGGGATCGGTTATCCAGCGTTCAACGTCAGCACGGAAATCGCGTCCAACCGTCGCGCGGTAATCGGCTTCCAGACTCGAAAACCGGCGGAAATGAACGACGGGCTTCTTCTCGAAGTGGATAGCCGTGGGGTGGCCGGGCTCGTCCGTGAAGATACCCACGATGGTTTTGTTCGCGAGCCACGGCGCGAGGCGCTTCTCATAGACCTTGTGCGTGAGTTCGATGAAACGTTCCACGGCGTCGGGTTCGTACGCGTTCACCCAGCCCGCCGGCGCCAACACCGCTTCCCAGCGGAATGTGCCGTCGTCGTTGCGGTACACGGCCCATTCGCTGTCGCGCCAAGCGGGGTTCTCGCTCGGCACGCGCCCGCGGCATGTGCCGCTCGGCCAGTTGTACTCATCGTAGAGCCACACTTTCATGCCGCGCCGCTCGGCTTCGCGGCAAAACTGCTCCACGAGCGTCAGCCACTCCTCGCCCATGTAGGTGTACTGGAGACCGCTGCGCGCATAAACGAGAAATTGGTCATATCCCGCGTTCTGGAGGGTGTCCACCTTCTTCGTGACATCCGCCGCCGAAGGCCGCCCGGTGATCGCCACGAAGGGAAGCACGGGACAAAGTTCCGCCGCGCCTCCACGCCAGCAGGTTCCCGCCAGCATCACCGCCGCCAATTTGCAGAGCCAAGCGATCCGCCCCGGCTTCCTCACCACAGGATTCCCCTCGATCAACCGAACATGCGGCCTTTCCGCATCCAGCGTTCCATACAGCGTTGCCTTTTTCATGGTTTCGGCTCCACCTCTTTTCGCGTTTCCAATTTGGCTTTTGTGGTCGCCATAACCCCATCTTTGCGATCCTGCCGCGTCTTCGCGTCTGTCAAAAGATGAAACACGTTTGTACGCTTGTCAAAAAACTCGATGAGCGGATAAACCTCGTGATTCACGGCACACGCACGTTGCAACAGCGGAAGATGCGGTTGCCCTTCAATGTCGAACATCCCTTTGTTTGCGCCGCCGAGATTGTCCAGCGCTTTGGATTCAGGCGGATCGTCCAGATATTTGAAAAAGTGCCAGCCGACCACATTCGGCATCTCCAGCGCTGAGAGTGCGAAATGTTGGTAGTAACGCGCGCGGTCTTCCTGCGTACGCACCACCCAACCGGCGCCGTGCGTGTTGGCCAACTTGGGCACCACGTCGAGCGCCTTGGCATACCACTCGGTAAAGAGGATCGGACGGTCGGCCCACGCAGCCCAGTCCGACAACTCATCCGCCTGCACCCCCCAGCGGCTGTAGTAGTTGACCGAAACCACATCGTGAAACGGCGCGAGCATTTTCCAGAACCACGGGTTGTCGAACTGGCCGTGCGAATAGTTGATCCGCGATCCCAGATAAAGGTGGTTCGGAGCATGCTTGCGCACGATGGGCGTCACGATGCTGTAGTAACGCCCGAAGGCATACGCGATAAATTCGTAGCGGTCGCGCCGTGTCAGGCCGGTTGTATCGATCGTTCCCTTGCGGGCCATGAGCCATGCCGCCGCCGCATCGCGCCCGGGTTTTCGGTCCGCATCGGAGGCATCACTCGCCAGATAGCGGTCCAGCAAGTCCGCCGGACACTGGATTTCATTTTCGGTCATGATCCCCAGCAGCGTGGGATCGTTAGCCGTGCTCGCAAGCTCCGGTCCATACGCTTCGCAGAACGCAGGAAACTCCGGATGAAACACCGGCATGCAGCGGTCAGGAAATCCCTGTGTTCCGGACGCCGCCTCGACAAACCCCTTCTTACGCGCGAAAGCGAACAGGAAATCGTGGCGTCGCACCCAGACCAACGGCTGCGTCACCTGTTGCAGCCGCGGACTGGTCCAGTTGCCCAATCCGTTGAATCCATTGTCGCGAAGCTGCACCGTGACCTTCTCGGCCCATTGCTCGGCCGATCCGAAATGCTTCTGCACATGCCGCGGCTCGCGGACCGCATTGATTGCCACATGGTAAAAGCGGTAGCCGTCGGGATCGATCAACCACCAGCGGCCATCGATCTTCTGCGTGCGGAAAAAGCCGGTCGCGCGCTCGCGCGGCAGGTCCATGCACCCCCCGTAGCGATTCTGTTTCACGCGTTCTCCGGACGGTGTGTAGCCGTGCAGCGTTTCAAGCAGACGCGTCGGCTGCGCGCGCCACGGTCCCGGTGTCTCAGGATTGTTGCCGTGTGTCTCGACGATGACTGTGCCGTCAAGCGGCGTGGGCGTGACCGGCGGCGTCCACCCATAGGCCATGCGCCGCTCCTCGAACAATGCGCGAATCTCCTCAGGCGACAATGCGCGGTTATAGAGGCGCAGTTCGCCGATACGTCCGCAGAATGACGGTTTCATCCCAAGCCCCGCCCCGATCAGCAACGGATGCTTGTTGAAGGCCAACACCGCGCGCTGCTTCAACTCCACGTCCTGCTCCCCGTTGACATACAACCGCACCGTGTCGCCATCCGACGTAGCCGCCATGCACACCCACTGGTTCAGCGGTACCGGCGTCCGGGTCTCCACCAGCATCTTCGGCACACCCTTCGCACCGTATTGTCCGTAAACGACGTATCCGCCTTTGACCGACATGCCGAACACCGGTGTGGTCCATTCGGGATTCGTGTTGGGAATACCGAACAGCACGGTACCTGTGCGCAACCGCGAGGCACGAAACCAGAACACCGATGTGATGGCCTTGGAAAGATTGAGCGGCTGCTTCAACTCCACACGCACATGGCCGTCCTCCAGCCCGTCCAGCGCCAGCACGACGGTATCTTTCTCTTTGTGCAACGTGCCGGACACGATCACACCGCCATGACCACCGCCGGAATGGTCTTTGACAGTCTTGCCGTCGCAACCCTCGAACGACCAATGTCCGACCAACCCCTCCGGCGGAACGTCGGCCATAGCGGTCCCGCTGCCAACCAGCAGGATACCCAATATCTTCGCAATAGACTTCATGCTCGCCACTCTAACAAAACGTCAGGAGGTAGAGCAAGGTGATCGGCTGGTACTCTGTTGCAATTAAAAACCAACTCTTCAATCAATTTGAATTTGTGATTTGTGATTTAGGAGCCCTTAGTTGTTCAACGTTCACGTTCACAGCGCAGCGGTGTACGTTCACGTTCTCCAAATCGGTATCGGTATCGCTATCGGGTTCGAAATCGACTGTTGCGCCCACGCAGTGGCTCGCAGCGACAAGTGTAATGATGGCGGCGATTCCGATCCCGATCCCGATGGCGATAGCGATGGCGCCGCAATGGAACCCTGGAACGCATGACCTTTGATCGCACCCCTGTCACTAACCGATTCAACCGATAACCAATCCAAGGTTGCGGAGCGTTTTCGCGGTGTGCTAATGTATCGCCGTGGCAAGGTAACTGTGGCAGCAGCGGAAGGATGGCGGCTCGGCCGAAACCCAACGGGCCTTGTATCGGTCGACGGCGCACGTATTGAGGGTGCTGGAAAAATGAAATGTCCAATGTCAAACTACGACCCTGATAACCAATGAACCGGTGCCAACCAGTGTGTGGTGCGAGACGGGGTATCGTCATGCTGCTGACGCCGCTGCTCGGGATGATCTTTTCCGGTTGCGCGAGCTACATCAGGAATCGCACGGCCGACTTTGCGGATGTGTTCGGTGCGGAACTGACCTGCGGTCCCGGGGTGCATCTCCACGTTCAGGCGACCGACTATCTGGGCACGGGCGTGGGCATGTCCCGGCAAAGCGGTCCCGCCCTGCACGGCCGGTACGCCGGGACAGTCAGTCGAACAAGCGGGGGGGCAATCATCATTAATGCGTCCATGGTGACTCTGGAAGACACGTACATGCGCCCGCTGTTTCCAGGCTCGCCCGCTTACGATGACTTTCTCATCGAGTGTCTTTCCATCTACGATGACAGCCAGATGACTTTCTTCTTTTTCTTCCCCTCGGACTTGGCGTGGTGGGGGGACGGCGCGCTCTACCTGAAATCGATCAAAGAACGCTGGTGGCGGCTGCTGGACCTCAGTGTGGGCGCCTCGTTGGGAATCGGCTGCCACTTCTACGTCAGTCCCGGCGAATTGGTCGATTTTGCGCTGGGTCTCTTCGCCATCGATCTTGTTGGTGACGACCTCGGTGCGGAATCGCTTCCGGAAGAGTCGCCCAAACAGTGAGCCTTGAGGGGAAACGGAGGGGAAACGGGGGCGTAGTTTGACATTAGACAAACAGCAGAAAGGCGAAGACAAGGAACGGTGAAATGATAGCGGCTCGGCCGAAAACCAACGGGTCTTGTGTCGTTCGCCGACGCACGCATTAAGGTTGCTGGAAAAATGAAATGTCTCATGTCAAACTACAAGCCCGATAACCACGCGACCCCGACAACCACGCACACCATGAACCGGCATCTGCTTAGGCTGACGCTCTTGCTGACGGCTCGTCTGCTCTGCGCGATCGACACGCCCACCGTGGACCTCTATGCAGGGTGGAGTTGGCTGCCGTACGGCTATAGCTGGTACGACCCCTACCGCTACCCCTACTCATCC
>JAKJHA010000160.1 GCA_022704125.1 Verrucomicrobiota bacterium
TCGGCGACCTTCCGTAGTACGCTTTCTCTAGCGGCCGACACGGCGTTCAACGTGGCGAACGGTGCGCTGACCGTCGGCCCGGTCTCCGGCTCGGGCGGTCTGGTCAAAACCGGTGCCGGCGAGATGCTCTGTGCGACCAATGGCAATGGCGCACTCTCATTCACCGGAGCCACGCGTGTCGAGAACGGCACGCTCACTATCGGTACGTCGTCCGCGCGTAGTGCTATGAGCAGTTCCAGCCTGACCGTGAAGAATGGGGCCACTCTGCGGATACTCTGGGACTGGAAAGCCCACGGACTGTTTCTGCCGGACTCCGCGTCCATCCATGTCGAAAGCGGCGGTACGATTCTGTCCGACGTGCCCACAATCTCCTGCGGTACCTTCAATGCCGTTAGCGGTGCGACGGTCGCGGGTGGCAATGGCTGCCTGTCGTTGCACGCCGTAGACTCTGGTGACACAGCGGTCTCGACGCTGGGTTCGTTATCGCTTACGCGCATCATTCTCGAACCATACGGTGGCGCCAACCCTACGCAGACGCTGCGTTTTGACGGCACCGGTCCGGGGCTCTCTATCGGAACCGATTCCGGCCGGGCCTTTTCGCTGCGTCCCGGGAGTTCGAGCGGCCACTTTACGTTTGTCATGGATATCGCGGATAGCCCCGCCGCTCCGATTGACCTGCTGGTACCCTTCATGAATTTCAGGCCCGGTTCCACGGTGAGCAAATACGAGTTCGTCAAGCGGGGTACCGGTGTGATGCAGGTGAATGGTCTGGACTGGAGTGGCGCGAGTGCGCCGACCCGTTCCGTTGATGGCGTCATCGAGGTCGGCACGCTGATTTGGAATACGAGCGCGACCAACGCGGCGGGGGTGAACTTCACAACGGTTACAGTGGGCAACGATGCTACGCTGCAAGTGGGTGCGGGCGGCACGACCGGCGCGATCTTTGTCGATCCGATAATCAACGGCACGCTGGCCTTTAACCGATCCAATACTTATCTGTTCAACCGAACGGTTTCCGGCACCGGGCGTCTCGTGCAGAAAGGCAGCGGCGCGCTTGCCCTGAATGGCACGCATACCTACAGCGGCGGCACGGCGGTCGAGTCTGGCACGCTGATGGTTGTCGCACCCGGTGTGCTGAGCGGTTCCGGCACGGTAACAGTGACGGGCGGGACGCTGGGCGGTTCCGGCACGATCAATGGACCGGTCGCTGTCAGTGGGGACGGTGCGCTGGCACCGGGTGACAACAACACGATCGGCACGTTAACGCTCGCCAACACCGGGGCTGACGCATTGACGCTTTCCGGCGCTTGCCTGTTCTGCGACCTTGCGCCTGTCGCCGGAAGCTGTGACCGCATCGATGTCGCGGGGACGCTGATTCTAAATGGGACGAACCAACTTGCACTCGCCTTCACGGAGGGTATGCCGCCGGCCGGTACTTACACGTTGTTGACCTACGCCGCCCGATCCGGCACCGGCACACTGGTGTTTGATCGTCCCTATCCGAATGCGACGCTGACGGTCGGGGCGACGGCCACGACGCTGACCGTCGCAAGCCCCGGCATCACCTGCCTGACTTGGACGGGTGCCGTTTCCGGCATCTGGGACACCACCACGGTAAACTGGACGTTGCTGGGCGCACCTTCGACCTACACAGCGGGCGATGCGGTCCTCTTTAACGATGACGCTGCCCTCTTCACGATCAGCGCGGCGAGTGCGGTCGAGCCCTCCAGCGTGACGTTCGACAACTCGATCAAGGACTACACGATATCCGCGATCCTTGCCGGGGCCGAGACCACGGTGTTCAAGACGGGGGCGAAATCGGTGACGTTGTCCGGGGCCAATACATACGGCGGCGGCACGATCCTCGCGGGCGGAACCTTGACTGTGGGTTCCGTAGCGAATCTGCCGTTCGGCCCGCTCGCCTTTCGGGGCGGTACCCTCAAGTTCACTGGAACGCCCCCGACGACGCTCGATGCGTACGCCGTGAACTGGGATTCATTCAATGGTGGACTCGATCTCCCGTCGGGCACGCTGACCATCGCCAATACGATCAGTGGTGGCGGCAGCTTTTCCCTGTATGGAAACGGCACTTTGGTTCTAAGCGGGGCGAACAGTTACCGCGGGGGAACGATGCTAGCCAGAGGTAGCGTTTTGCGGGTGAACCACAGCCACGCGCTGGGCGCGGGTGCTGTCGTGATGGCCGCTGCCAACGGAGAAGTAGATCTGACCGGCAACCTGACAATCACAAACGCGATCAGCATCAGAGGTGTTGGTGCCACAGCCTCGGGCGAGGGAGCGATCAGATCCGTCAACGGCACAACCAATACTTGGAACGGCCCTATCACCATCGCAGAAAATCAGGCGCGAATCGGCTGTACCGGTGGGGGTATGCTGAAGGTCGGTGGTGTCATTGATTCAGGTTCCTGTTCGTACGAGTTCGTAGTACGTATGCCGAACGATGTGGGCGGTACCCTCCTGCTTTCGGCCAACAACACATGGCTCGGCAACACATGGCTCAGGTGCGGGACCATCAAGCTTGGTATCGACAATGCGCTTCCGCCTGATTCCGTGCTTCGGCTGGGACTCGGTGCATCCCAGACGGGTGTGACGGATTCAACGCTCGACCTCGCCGGCTTCAACCAAATTGTGGCGGGCGTGCAAGATGTAGGAACCGAAAACCGTCATTGTGTCACGAACACCGAAGAGCCCCTGTCGACACTGACGATCAACAACACGTCAGCCTACACCTTCGCAGGTGAGTTCTCGGGGAACCTTGACATCGTGAAAACGAGTTCCGGCACCTTGACACTGTCAGGCGCCAGTTCCACCTCCGGCGGTTTGATCGTCAGCAACGGTACCGTGGTGATCAGCGCATCAGGCAGCCTCGGCCCGAACTGCACCAACATCACGGTCGCTGCCGGAACCCTGACGCTGCAAAGCTCGACGGCGCTGGACGACGAAGCTGCGCTGTGCATTGCAAACGGCGGCGGAGCGAAGATCAATCTCGCGGCTGGCGTGAACGAAACCGTCGGATATCTGTACTTCGGCGACAAGCTATGCAGGGGCGGCACTTACGGCGCGACAGGCAGCGGTGCGCTCACCCTTGATGACGAGCACTTCGCGGGTAGCGGTATTCTAAGGGTTCGCCACGGCACCGGCGGTACGCTGATCCGCTTGAAATGAAACAGAAGATTCCACATCTGCGGGGAAGGACATGGCAATGTTAAAGCTGTCTGGACTCGGCCTTACTCTGGTGGCTGTACTCGCGGCGAGGGCGGAGGCGGAGCGCGTTCCTGTGTTTGAAGAGGGGGTGCCGCAGACGATGTGCGGTGGTGCGAGCGTGACGGCCTACGGCGGCACATGGATCTACGCCGCCGCGCCCGATCTCCTCGACGACGTTTCGTTCCAGCAGGGTAATGTCGCGCCGCGCGAGAAGGTGGCACCTAAGCCTGCGCAGACGCTCAAGAGCAATTACTTCGGCGTGAACACGACGCGCATGCCGTGTCTGAACAAAAACCTCGAACTCCTTGAGGAGGCGATGCATCTTATCGACGGGGACGACCAAACGTGCTGGCTGAGTGAGGCGCAACCTCGGAGCGACATGCAGCCCATCGTCGTGCGTATCGACCTTGTGAAGGAGACGGACGTGGCGAGGATCGTCCTCAGGAAACGTCCGCTTGCTCCTGAGACGAAACGCCGTGCTACCGACCGGCAACCCGCGCCAGACGGCTGCGAAGTGGGGCGTGGTTTTCCCGTGGAGATGGCTCTCGCCCTCTCATGCGACGCATGGCGTTGGACGGATGTCTTTACGGGGCCTCTCGGCGCGGCGTCCGAACAAGAAACGTTCGAAGTGGCGTTCACGCCGCGTCGCGCGAAGCAAATCCGGCTTACGGCCACTAAACTGCGTCAGGTGGAGTTCTTCCTGTATGCGCTGTCGCTTGCCGAAATCGAGGTGTTCGACACGCAGGGGCGCAACGTGGCGCTCGTCTCGCGCGGTGCCACCATCGCGGTGAACGCCACGCGACATCAGGAAATGCCGCTCAACATGCAACAGCGGGCGCTTTGGCCCGTGCAGTGGGATCTGGGCGTGAAGTGGATTCGCGTGGGTTATCATGACGATCCGATCAACTGGCATCGCGTGGAACGCATCAAGGGGAAACTGGAAATCGATCCGGTGGCGGACGCTGCGATCGCCGCCTGCAAGGAACACGGCCAGAACGTCATCATGTGCCTCAATTTCGGCAACCGGCTCTATTCGGGGCCAGAGAAACGGCCGTTCACGCAACTGCCGGAATGGAACTGGTGCATGCCCAATCCGCCCACGACGCCCGAAGCACTCGCGGCGTGGGACCGCTACGTCATTTTCATGTGCCGCCACTTCCGCGACCGCGTGCATTCGTTCGAAATCTGGAACGAGTGGAACATCTCCGTGTATTGGGGCGACACCCCGAACACAGAGGCCTACTGTGAAATCGTGCGCCGTACCATTCCGCTCATCCGTGCGCACGCGCCGCAGTGCAAGGTGATGCTCGGCGGTACGAGCGGTTACTTCCGGGGTTTGGCGCAGCAGACACCCGAGCAGATTGCCGTGCGCGAAGAGAAAGACTCGCGCTTCGTCGTCTGGAAACGTTTCGCGAAGGACGTGGACGGTATCGGCTACCACCCGTTCTACAATCCGAAACCCGGTTGGCTTCTGGACTATTCGGCAGACATCCGCGCCTTCCGCGCCTGGTTGGCGCGCCAGGGCTTTTCGGGCACGCTCCACGCGAGCGAATGGAACATCAACGGCCGTCCCGCGCCCATCGATCCGAAGGACGCACGGGACGTCTGGTGCGGCATCTACACGCAGAGCGAGATCGCCAAAGCCAAGGAGGTTCTGCAGCAGATGGTGCGCCATGCCGGCTTCGGCATCCCCAGTTGTTTCTGCGAAGCGTACAACGCCTTCTACGCACAAACCGAGCTGAGCCTTCTCAAAGGATCGTTGCTGCAGGATCCGGTGGCGCCGCTCCAGCCGACGGCCGCCTATTACGCGTTGCGCAATGCCGCCACGCAGATGGACGGCTTTGAGCCGGCGGCCTTCACGCCCGATGTCGCCGGAACCGTGCCCGGTGCCGTGGCGGCGTTCGCGTTCGCAGACGGTGCGCGCCGTGGCGTGGCCGTATGGTATGAGGACGACCAGCGGGCGGACACCTATCGGCAAAAAACCGTCACACTCACCTTGCCCTTCGCAACGGCCGCGCTTTATGCCTACGATCCTATTAACGGTGTGCGTCAGCGTTTGAATGCCACCGTGGACGGCGGTAAGACCGTCGTGCGCGATCTGCTCATTGGTGACGCGCCGTTGTTCATCGCGGAATAGTCCGTTTCCTTTAAGCCGCACGTTTTTGCCTAGCGCGAAAACGCACGATATGGCACGATGAACACCATGAACGTTCGAAGAAGGCGCGGCGTGCCGTGTCACGGCCGGAAAGAGAACTGTAAGAGAAAGGGAGCATGAGGCATATGATGAAACGTTTTATGAGTGGATGTGTTGCGATCGTCTGCGCAGGCGCGGTACAGGCGGCCACACTGTTTGTGGAGACGGAATCTTTTGCCGATAAGGGCGGCTGGGTGGTGGACCAGCAGTTCATGGATCAGATGGGGTCGCCCTTTCTGATGGCGCACGGATTGGGTACGCCGGTGGCAGACGCCACGACAACGATAGAGGTGCCGGAGAGCGGCGCCTACCGTGTGCTGGCACGCACGCGCAACTGGGCCGCACTCTGGACGCAGAAAGACGCGCCCGGCAAGTTTCAGGTGAGCGTCAACGGCGTGCGGTTGCCGACGGTACTGGGCACGCAAGGCAATGAGTGGGCGTGGCAGACGGCGGGCAGCGTGCGCCTTGAAAAAGGTCCCGCGCGACTGGCGTTGCATGACCTGACCGGTTTTAACGGACGCTGCGATGCATTGATCCTTACGACCGACCCCGAGTTTACACCGGAGAATGAGGTCTCGAAGCTGGAGAGCTATCGCCGTTCGGTGGGGGCGATCAAGGCTTCGCAACGTACCGAGGCGGTGGACCTGATCATCGCCGGCGGCGGCATTCCCGGCGTCTGCATGGCGATCGC
>JAKJHA010000161.1 GCA_022704125.1 Verrucomicrobiota bacterium
TTCTTCTTTGCGAACATGGGAAATCTCCACATCAAGAACATCGAGGGTCATGATGTCAGTCCGACGGTCGTGGACTTTAATGACGACGGCGTGCCGGACTTCATCGGTGGTGCGGAAGACGGCTTTCTTTATTATCTGCGCAACCCGCGCACGTCCGCCCGTTCCCGCTGAAATCTTGACGCGAAAGGAGCACAATGATGAACGTGGTGCATAGCGGTTGGATCGGCGGGATTGTTTGTTTGATGACGGCGCAGATTGTTTGCGCCGCGTTGCCGCAGGACGCGCAGGTGGTACAAGCCGAAGCGATGACGCTGAGCAGCGGCTGGAGCGTCTTGGAGCATGACCCCAAGGCGTGGTATGCGGGCCGTCCTTTTGGACAGATGCTGAGCGGCAGGAACGGCGAGCCGGGGGCGGCCACTGCGACGGTGACCCTGCCCGTAGGAGGCCGCTATCGCGTCTGGGTGCGCTATCTGGACATCATCGCGCACCGCGCCAAGACGGGCTTCGCGGTGACCGCCGAGCAGGAGGGAAGGCAGGTGGCGCGCGCGGAGATGGGGGCGGAAGAGGTCTCTCCGCGCACCACGCCTGAGGGCGAGAAAAAATGGGGTTCCGGTTACTCGCGTTGGATTTGGCGTGCCGCCGAGTTTGACGCCGCCGCTGGCCCTCTGCGCCTCGCCGTGGAGAAACTGCATGCCGTGCCGGTCACAGCCTATACGCGTAGCTTGGATGTGATGATCGTGACGACGAACCTGATGTACGAGCCGCGCGTGACCGACCTCACGCCGTTCTACCTGAAGGTGCGCATGCTGCCGGAGCAAAAGGTGCCGGCCGTTATTCATTTCTGGGGACGTCGTCCGTTCGCGCCGTGGTACACCGATCACGCGAACATCAACCTCAAGGGTATCGTGCGTAGTATCTACGCGGGGTCTGAGGACAAGCCCGGCATCCGCATGGCGGCCGGTGACGAGAGCCCGTGGGTGGATGTCTCCTCGTATCTCGCCTACGGTGGGCTCAACCAGATCAGCCTGTACGCGATGCGCGTTTATGGCAAGCCGGAACCCGAGGCAGCTTTCGAGGTGTTTTTCTCAAAGACGCCGTCCGAGGATGGCCTTATGCAGCGCGAGACGCGGCGCGGCACAGGCGACGGCTATATATTCGCGATCGACCTGACGGATTACCGCCTCGTGACCGAACGCGTCGGGAGCGAGGCCTCGCTGGCCATGGCGCGGGCCGTGCCGCAGGTGCCGGGCAAGCCGCCGTCGGTTTTTCCCTTTTTTACCGGCATGGCGCTGCGCGAGGATCGCTCGTCCGCGCAGGCGGTGACGAATGAGCTTGAAGCGCTCCGCCTGATCGGGGTCAATGATGCGAAACGGCGGCCGTCGCACTTCTTCTTTCATCATACGGCCGCGCCGGGCTGTCTCGGTCAGCCTGATCGTGCGCGTATCGATGCGCTGTTCATGGACGTTGCACGCAAACATCCGGACCGTTCCGGCTGGATCGCAATCAACTTGATGGATGAGCCGGGGTTTGACTTCAAGCACATCGAAGCCTGCGCCGCCTGCCGGCAAGGGTTTGCGCCTTTTCTGGAACAGGCGGGGGTGCCGCAGGATATGCGGACCGGCCTGACGCTGAACAACAATCCGGAAGGTACGAACGCACAACAGAAGGTCTCGTATTACTACACCCGGCGCTACATGAACCATCTGATGACGGAGATGCTGCGCGCGGGTCATACCAGCGTGCAGCGGCACATGCCCGGCGTACCCACGACCGCCAACTTCGCCTGCGAGTTGCTGGAGGGCAATTTGGTTTCGCGCTGCGTCGACTGGTTCGAGATTTTTGGGTCGGGTGCCTTGACCTACGGCTGGCACGAGGATTGGGGCGGCTGGGCGCGTACGCGGCAGATCAACGGCTACTACGTTGATGTGATGCGCGCCGCATGCCGCAAGCCGGGTATTGAGTTCGGCATCTACAACATCCTCGCCCGGACGCCGTGGGAGATTCAGGCGCGCGCCTTTCTGGAGTTCGGCCACGGCGTCAGGTCGATGCACTTTTTCAACTACGGGCCGTACTACGCGATCACCAGCGATGCGAACAGCCATCGTCCAGAAATCTACGACGCGATCAAGCGGGTGACCTTCACGATGGGCGCGGTCGAGCGCGACGTGTTGGCCAGTCGCCCGGCGCGTGGCGATGTCGCCCAGCTTCTCAGCGTAAGCGGGGATATTTGGTACGCAACACGCGACAATGTGTTCGGTAAAGAACGTACATGGCTCCATCTGTTGCTGCGCCATTGCGGAGTGAGTTGCGACATCCTGCACGAAGATGAACTCGCCGCATCACTGGCCCCGTACCGCGTCCTGTTCGCGAACGACGCCCATCTGAAACGCGCGGCACTGGCGCCGCTGACGGCATGGGTGCGTGATGGCGGCGTGCTTGTGTTGGGGGCAGGCGCGTTGACAAGTGACGAGTTCGGCGCACCGCTCGGTTTGGACAAAGCGCTGGGTTTCTCGCGCGAGCCGCTGGTGTTGCGTGATCTTCCGGGACGCGCCGAGTACGAAACGCCGCGCCTGAAACCGCTCGGCGAATATCGCGGCATGTCGCTGCTGTGCGGGACGAACGCGCCGTTGGAACATGCGGTTGCGGCAGGCTGCGGCCGGGCCGTCCAGACCGGCTTCTTCCCCGGCATCAGTTATATCGCGACATCAAAGCGACCCGATGCAGCCGAGTATTCGGTCTTGGATTTCGAAGCGGCGCACCGCAACTGGATGACGGCCTTCTTGGGGACGCTCGACGTACGGCCCAGAATACGCGTCACGCCGTACAATATCGAGGTCAACCTGCTGGAATCCACAGAGGCTGACGTGCTCGCGGTATCGAACTGGAGCGGCAAGCGGGCGACCGTGAGCATCGAGATAGACCGCGCGCCTGCCTATCGTGCGGTCGAGCCGGTCGCGGGGCGTTTGATCGAAAAGAGCGTCACGCAGCAGACACTCCGCCTCGTGCTTGAGGTCGATGCCGGCGATCTCGTTCGCTTGGCGCGCGCGTTGAGCGTTCCACCGATTATGATTGATCCCCGGCCCCTGAAAAAGCTAAGATGACGGGCAATTGAAGGCGGGGACGCCCGCATTTCAAAGGCCAGTAGCTCAGTAGGACAGAGCACTAGATTCCTAATCTGGGGGTCGCCGGTTCGACTCCGGCCTGGCCTACCAATCCGCAGGCCCCGGCAAAGCCGATGTTTTGCCGGGGCCTGCGGATTTAAAATCAGCGTATGATGACCATTGATCCCAACTTGCCGTTTGAAATCTCATACACTTTATCCGGGCCTAGGTCGTCACGAAGCGTTTTTCGAGTTTCGCCGAAGCCCAATCGGCGACCTTCATGGCGACGTAGGCGTTAATGAATGCGAAAAACGCGCAGGCGCAGGCTGTCGCAAGATGCATCTGCCACGGCGCGTCCGGATGTGCGTCACGCCAGACACGCTGCAGAATCGTCAGCGGATAGTGCGTGCAATAGAGAGGAAATGAGTATCGGCCCAGAAAACGGCAAATCGCCGCCAACTTCACATTTCGGATTTCACCGCCGACGCCGAGCAAAAGGACGAGCGGCATGCCAATGATCACCGCCAGCGCTTCAAACCTGCCGTTAAGGGGATAGCTCGCGGTCAATCCAAGGAATGACAGGATGGCTTTTGAATAAAGCGGGCCGTTATTCGGTTTGATCGGCCGCATTTCCGGCGCAAAGAAGATGAAGGAGAGAATGGCGATGCAAATCCAAAGCGATGCGTTCCCTGTACGGATTTTCCATCCTTTCCGCGCAATCACCATGCCTGCGAGAAGCGGAAAGGTCATTCGCGCCAAGGCCCCCATGTTGCCACTGTGCCACAGATTCTTCCAAGACGTCGGCCAGTTCCCCCCCCCGCTCCAGCAGGACCAACTCGGGCCGTAGTGAAAACCGCCTGAAAGTAGTCCGAAGTGATAGGTGAAGGCAATCGCTGCCAACGCCAGCACAAAGAGCATCCAAGTCTTGAGATGCCGTAACACAAGCGCGTAGAGAATGTTGGCGAGGTAGATGTAGAACAACGTCCAGAGCGGTCCCTGAAGCGGGTGAAGAAGACGCCATCCTAAAAGACTCGGCGCAGGAAGCATCGTACAGCACCAAAGCGTCAGCAGACCGAGTTGCCGGAGGTTAAGGTATGGGGTAGCGCGCGGGAGAAGATTGACATACTGCTCGGCCGAAAGGAGATAGCAAGCCGCGCCGATGATCGAGCCAATAATAACGAGCGGATGAAGCCGGATGAGGCGGCGCTTGAAGAAGCTACGGAGCGTCATTCCCTGTTCCCACCGGTGGTCGTATGCATAGACGAGCGTGAATCCGGTGAGGATAAAGAAATACTCCACCGGCAGACATCCGTGGGGTATCAGATGCAGGCCATAACGCGGTATATAATTTTCCGAAAAATGAAGGGCGATGACGATCAACGCACAGAATCCACGCAGCGCATCCAAGACCTCCAGCTTCGGTCGTGAAGTTTTTTGGGTCGAGTTCATGCGATCTCCCATCCCTCCTCGTTTTCACACATCCACTTCATTGTGTCTCCTCTCTGTTCGCCCTTTTCGTGCACCTAATCCGAGACAAATTCATTACCGCCCCCACAGTAAGTGTCCATTATGAGGGGAGCAGGAAGACAGTCAAGCCGGTTTTTGTCGATTCTCAAAGGGATCCGTTGACAGTCTGGCGAAGCGTCATATACACTGCGAATATGGCTATTTTCTTGAGGTGTGAATGATGTTCGGCATAATGAAAAACAACTCCATACTTTTTGCTGCCCTGTTGTCGGTGCCGGTGCTTGCGCTGGCTGCGAAAGCAAACCCTCTCGTCTTCCATCCGGCTTATGCGCCAAGCCCGGCAGACAATCCGCTGAAAGGTTTTGTTCCTTATGTCGGTCAGGGGCGGGAGTTTCCTCACGCGTTGGAGTTTAGTTATCTGCCGCTGGCCTCGCTGATGATCGGACCGACAACCTTCAACTGGGTACCGTTGGAAGAGATGCTCGACAGCGTCGCCTCACGTGGTTGCCAGAGTGTCTTCCGCATTTACCTGGAATACCCTCGCAGGCCGAGCGGCGTGCCGGAATATCTCGTAAAAGCGGGCGTGAAGGTGCGCGCGTGGACTAATACCAACACCCAGCCTTTTCCACCTGCGCTCGACCATACGCCGGATTATGAAGACCCGCGCCTGCGTTCGGCACTCACCAACTTTATTGCCGCCCTCGGCGCACGGTACGACGGAGATCCGCGGATCGGCTTTATCACGGCCGGATTGCTCGGTACGTGGGGCGAATGGCACTGTTATCCGCATGAGGAATGGTTCGCGTCCAAAACAGTCCAGACCGAAGTCATGGATGCATACGCGGCGGCGTTTCGCAAGACGCCGGTGTTGCTGCGCTACCCGGCGGGCGACAACGACTCCTCGTACGCTCCAAATGACCGGCGTGACTTCGGCTATCACGACGATTCCTTTGCTTGGGCTACGCTCGATACGGGACGCAAGAACGAGGACTGGTTCTATCTCGCACGGTTGCGCAAAGCCGGACCCGCTGCGATGGAACGTTGGCGCACGGCGCCGATCGGCGGCGAGATCCGGCCTGAACTCTGGCCTGTTTTGTGGAAGACAGAAGGGTGCAAGGAGGGGCAGGATTTTGCGCGCTGCGTTAGCGAAACCCACGTTACGTGGCTCATGGACTCGAGCACATCCCGTGCGCTCACGGCTGAAGAACGGGAGCGTGCCCTTGCGGTGGCACGGAGTTTGGGATATGAATTGCAGGTGGTGAAGGCGACGGTAGGGGTGAAGGGGCGCACGCTCGACGTGTCGGTCACCCTTACGAATCGCGGGGTCGCACCGTTCTATGCGGGCTGGCCGGTGTTGCTTCTAGCCACCGGGTCTGCAGGTGAAGAAGTTTCCGCAGAAATGCCTTTCGTCTTGAAGACATTACTGCCTGGGACGACAGACACCCAGTCGCAGACGCTGGATATTGCGAAGTTTTCCGGCGGGGAG
>JAKJHA010000162.1 GCA_022704125.1 Verrucomicrobiota bacterium
GGCGGTTGCCCTGTTCGGCCGAGCCGCTGGCCACGCTCTTCTGCTGCGCGAGTGTCATGAAAATCGCACCGTCGCGTTCGCCAGTGGCCGGCACCAATTCAAAGCGCGCTGCGCTGCCGGTGCCCTTGCTGTTGGCGTGAAAGAACGAGAGGCGCGGACGATAAGCGCGCGCGGCGTCGGTGACGGGACGTGCAGTCGGTGTGAGTGTTGCAGTGTTGTTCATGTCAAACCTCCTTTGTGTTGGTTGTGTTCGTGTGCGTTTCATGATCCGGTCATGAAAACAGCGTCACCTTAACACACGGGGAGGCTTGATATGTCGCTTGCCAAGCGACATTTTTAGATAAGAGGTAACAAGTAAGAGGCAAGAGGTTTTTTCGCCGCCCACAGGACTGGGATGCGCATTTTACACCAGAAGCAGCGGCTGGTTGAAGGCGTAGAGCGCGTCGTTGATGCGCAAGGGATCGTATTGGCCGCGCTCTATAAAAAACCGCACGATCAGATCGAAGGGCGCGCTGGTCGAGAGCGCAAACCCAGCCGAGGCGAGCAGCACCTCGGTCTGGTCAGGCGTCAAGCGTAGCGCGAGTGCGAAAGCGATCACCGTTTGCTTCTTGGGTTGATAGGCGGGGTCGCTGCGGATCTTCGAAAACAACTTACGATCCACATGCGCCCGCTTGTAAACCTCGACCTCGCTGAGTCCGCTGGCGCGGATGAGTTGAAGCAGACGACGCGAAAACGAAACGTCGGCGCGGGCGAGGTAATCGCTCAATCCAGCAGGTGGCTCGCATACCTGCGCGTGCGGCGCATCCGGCGGCACGCCGAATCCGGCGAGATAGGTGCGCAAGGCATGCGCGGTCTCCGCATCAAGCGCGGAAGGGCGGGACGCGGAATCGTATAACTCACCGTCACACATGACAGATTGACGTCAACGCGCGAAAAGGCGCATGCCGATCGTCGCCGCATGACGCCCTTGCAGGCGGGCCGTCTCAAGCTCGATCGGCGAGGGCTGTCGTGAACCGTCCGAACCGGCAATGGTCGTAGCGCCATAGGGCGTGCCACCGCTGATCGCGTCGCCCACATGCAATCCGGGTGCCGTGGGCGGCACGCCCACCACCACCATGCCGAGACCGAACAGTACCGTGTGGAAACTCAGCAGCGTCGCCTCGTGACCACAGTGCTGGCTGTTGGTCGAACCGAAGACTCCGCCCAGTTTGCCGACCAGAACGCCACGCGCCCACAGGCCGCCGGTCTGATCGATGAACTGCTTCATCTGCGCGGCCATCATGCCGTAACGCGTCGGCGCGCCGAACAGGATCACATCCGCCTCTTCGAGTTGGGCCACCCGCGCTACCGGAATATGCGCGAACTGGGCGCGCGCTTCCAAGGCACCGCTGGCCGCCAGCGACTCTTCCGAAACCAACTCCTCGACCTGCCACAACGAGACCTTGGCACCCTGCACCTCGCCGGCGCCTTCCGCCACCGCCTCGGCCATCTGCCAAACGTGACCGTACATGCTGTAAAAAATGACTTGGACGTTCATGCGCAATCTCCTTGTTTTCACTTGAGATTCAGACTGTTCTCACACCCATAACCGACGCCGAGAACTGTAAACAGCCCCGGATGAGATTGCAAGCGCAAAGCGTTGACTTTGCAGGGCTACTCATCTACTGTGATGGGCACTGTCCAGACGAAGAATGAAAGGGGGGAACGAGATGATGCGTGTTACAAGTTTCGCGGCGGGAATTGTGGCGAGTGCGTGGATTGCTGGAGCGGCGGATATCCACGTAGCGCCGTCGGGGGCCGATAGCCATGTCGGCAGCGAGACGGCACCGGTCCAGACGTTGGAAAAGGCGCGTGACCTCGCACGGGCTGCACGACAGGCCGAACCCAACGCGGCCATCACGATCTGGCTGCATCCGGGCATCCACCGCGTGACGCGAACGGTTGCCTTCACCGCACAGGATGCGGGAACAGCGGCGGCACCGCTGACCATCGCGGCGCGACGCGATCCTGCCGCGCCCGATGCGCGGGCCGTGCTGGCGGGCGGTACGGTGGTGACCGGCTGGACGCGCGGCACGTTCAACGGACGCGATGTGTTTGTGACGGATCTCGCACCGCTGAACCTGAAGGCTCAGTTCCGACAACTCTACCTGAACGGCCGTCGCCTGACGTGGGCGCGTTATCCGAATGAAGATCCCGCGCTGCCGTATTCAGGCGGCTGGGCATACGTTGACGGCAAACGCCCGCCGATGTATCAGGATATCGAGGGCGAACGTACCGATATCGTGGTGTTGCGGGCACAAGACGCGCGCACATGGTCGAACCCGCAGGAGGGCGAGTTGTGCATCTTCCCGCGCTACAACTGGTGGAACCGTATCGAGCGGATCAAGGCGTATGATCCGGCGACGCGCACCTTCACCCTGCACAACAAGATGCAGTACGCCGCGCGCCCTGAGGACCGCTTCTGCCTGATGGGGTTGCGGGAGGAGTTGGACGCACCCGGCGAGTGGTGGCAAGATGTCGCCAACCAGAAGCTCTACTTGATCCCGCCGGCGGGCGTGGACCTCGCACGCGACACGGTGACCGTGCCGACCGTCAATGACATCTTGACCTTCCACCAGACGCACCATGTGCGCGTCCGGGGACTTGAGCTGACCTGCGCCGAGCAACATGCGTTGCGCTTTACCGAGTGCGAACATGCCCTCGTCGAAGCGTGCTTGATCCATGATCTAGGCTACTTCCACGGCTCAGCGGTGGCATTCAATAAGGGGCGCGCCTGCGCGGTGCGCGGTTGCGACATCTGGAACATCGGCGGGCACGGCGTTTCGGTACACGGCGGCGACAAGCTGAAGATGGAGCGCTGCGAGCATGAAGTTGTCAACTGCTACATCCACCACGTCGGTCAATTCAACCGGCACGGGATCGGCGTGATGCTCGGCGGCGTCGGTATCCGCGTTGCGCATAACTTGATCCACGATATGCCGCGCTGTGGCATCTTTCACGGCGGCGCACTCAACACGCTGGAGTATAACCGCATCCGTCACTGCAACCTGGAAATGGAAGACACCGGCTGCACCTACACCGGCGGCTGGTGCGGCGGCTGGCAGACGATCCGCTACAACCACTGCACCGACAGCATCGGTTTCAACAACCACGGTAAGTTTTTCGTTTTCGCCTGGGGCATCTACTTGGACGAGAGCGGCTGCGGCAACGACGTATACGGCAACGTCGTCGAGCGCTGTCAGGTCGGTGCGATGCACCTGCACAACGCGCGCGAAAGCCACATCTACAACAACATTTTCGCGCATAACGCAGGTCCCGAAGGCAAGACGCATCAACTCTCGCTGCAAACGTGGAACAACTCGCCGCAGGGGGTGTTTCTGCGCGACCGCCAGCCGCCATCGATCAAGGACTACGAACGGCTGATGACCAATCCGACGTGGGCCGAGATGCGCGGCATGCATGTATCGCCGAGGGATCCGTTTTTACCGGACGGCACCGTCATGCGCGGCAATCGTATCACGCGCAACATCTTCTACTACCCGAATCAGCCGAACTCCACCTACGTGCGCGAGAACGGCGTGAATCTCGAATACAACATCATCAACTCGAACCTCGTTTGGAACGGCGGCAGCGTACCGATCAAAACCGGCCGACAGGGCGTGAAGCAAGCGCTGGCCGATCTGACCGCAGCGATTCCGAACGTCGCTTTCACGCGCCGCCTGACACCGGAGGAGTTGGCGAAAGACCCCAACCGTACGGTAGCGGCCGACTGGTTCTGGTACCACAAAACGCTACCGGACCTGAAGGCCGAGGTGCTGGAGAAGGATGGCAAGTGTACGTTGCGGTTGCCGGGTGCGTTCAACGCCGAACAGCGCTACATCAAAAACACCTGTATCCGTTCCGCGCCGTTTGAACTGGCCCCCGGCAAACACTATCGGCTCTCGTTCCAGTTGCGCCACGAAGCGGCGACCGGTGCCCTGATCGCGCGCTTTGTATGTGAGAACAAAGGGCTGTGGAAGGCCTTCGGTGCGCGTCATTTCTTGCGGCGCTACGACATGTCGGATGTTAGCACTGCATCGGCGGCCTACCCCTGCGAGACCTCCTTTTATCTGCCGAAGCCCGGCGAGGCCGACTACGACGAGCGGGTGACGGCGCTCTCGCTGCAGTTCGAATTTAAGTCGGCCCAAGGGGCGGTCGAAATCAGCGACCTACGCTTGGAAGAGATACAGCCGGCCACCGAGTGGGAGGCATGGCAGATGGCGGGTGCCGATACCGCATCGCTCGTGGCCGATCCGCTTTTCGTGGATGCCGCTAAAGGCGATTTCCGGCTCAAGCCCGACTCGCCGGCCTTGCGCCTAGGCTTCGAACCGATCCCGTTCGAGCGGATCGGACCGTATGCGGATGCCGCCCGCGCGACCTGGCCGATTCAAGAGGCCGAGGGCGTGCGGGAGCACCCCGAGTGGCTCGTCTCCGTTCCGATTCCGTGAACCTAAAAAGAAATTAGCCTGCCGCACGGTTTTGCCGCGAAAAAACGACGGCGTAAGTTTAGGACAGGATTACATGATTAACATGATTTGACGACTAAGGGACAGGTATTTAGACGGTTTGATTATTTTGTGTTACGGCAACGGGGTTGACATTTCGACCCAGCTTTGCATAATCGCCCACATTTCATTTCGCGCCTATGGGGTGGGAGTGACAACAGGAAATTATGAATTGATATGATGATATCCGAAATCAATGAACGTTCGGCGATGGAATATTTCGCGCGACTGGATCCGCTTGTTAAGCCGGGCACGGTTCTTTTCGTGATCGGCGGGGCGGCAATTGCCGTTCTGGGGGCCAAAATTCGGGTAACAGCTGACATTGATGTGGCCCTGCCGTTTTCTAAGCTTGACATGAGCGGTTTTGCTGAAGCGTCACAAAAAGCGGGATTGCCCGTCAACCCCGTATTGGGATATCAGGGTGCCTTTGTGGAATTGATCGGACCGCTGATGCTGACTGTTCCAACGCCGAATGAAGAAGCCGTTGTTTTGTTCACGGGGACGAATCTGACGGTCAAGACCGGGTCGGCCGCCGATCTGGTGGCATCCAAGTTGTATCGGTGCAGCGAACAGGATTATGAAGACATTCAGTTCCTGGTTTGTGCTGCCGGTGTGCGATTTGAGGAGGTGGTGGCTTCGGTCTCCCGTTTGCCCGAGAGATTCAGAGACGATGTTCTGATCAGGGATAACCTGGCTAATCTCAAGACTGACATGGAACTTTGGAAGGAGCCGCGCCAATGACGGCACGTGAACGGTTGCAACTGGCCTACGAAATTGCCTTTCTGCCGCGTCGGCTTAACGGACTTTGGCGTGTCTGGAAAACGTGTCCCTCCGCCATACCCGAGGATCAACTTAAGGCGCTTGACGAAGCGGCGATGCTTCATCTGCAGCTTCCGGAAGGAAACGGGGCACCGATCGGCGCACGCTACCGCCTGGCTCTCTATCAAGCGGGGGCGAGTGACTATCATATGCGCACGTTCGTTGCCAATGTGCGTCGTCGTCTCCACCGACCGGAACTGACGATGACATCGGTTCCGCCGGGGATGGTGCGGGATGTGATTCTGCCAAAGTACAACATGCCGGTTAGCCCGCCGCCCGCGCTTCGCACGGGAATGTAAATAGGACAACTAATGCGGGCGGAGCCCGCAACCCAAGTTAATTAGTGCATTAGTGCATTATCGACCCATAAGGCCAATAAAAAATAAGGCACTAAGGGACAGGTATTTAGACGATTGGCGGCGGACTCGCCGCCACACGGGCAAGATGCCCGTGCCACACCTCTGCGCCTCCGGGTTAAAAGACCCGAGCCTCCAAAACCCTTTGCGTTCTATATGTTCTTTGCGGCTATTACCGTAGTCATGCCATCCCAAAAAAATCTGCGGCATCTGCGAAATCTGCGGATCAAAAAAACCGAGCCTTGCCAGAAACAAAAGAGCGGTGAAAGTTCAACTGCTCTTTTTAGGTTCAAGAGGCCGAGGGCGTGCGGGAGCACCCCGAGTGGCTCGTCT
>JAKJHA010000163.1 GCA_022704125.1 Verrucomicrobiota bacterium
GCGTGCCGATTGTGCCGTCGCCGCCGGGTGAGGTTTGTCCGCTCACCGTGACGGTGCCGTTGATGACCGAGCCGCCGCCCGAGAGCGAGGCAAGAGGCTGCGTCTGTCCGCTCAGACCCAGGGTCGCGCCGGCGGCGACCGTGACCGTGGAGTTGGTCGGCAACCGACTGGTCACGCCCGAGCCGATCCATTTCAGGTTCAGGTAGGTCTCGACCGATACGCGCTCTTTGACGCTCAGCTTGCGGTCATAAACCAGGATTTCGCCGATGTCGCCGCGGAAATAGCGGTTCAAGCCGTGGGAAGAGTCCCAGTAGTTGCCAATCGCGGTGGTCCAGTTCACCTGATTGGAACTGACCGCCGTCAGGACATGCGGTTGGTAGGCGGCGAAGGTGTTGCCCGGCACACCGTCGATATACATCTCTCCACGGTAGGTGAAGTCGTCTGCGTTTATGTGCCGCCACGCGGAGATGTTCTCCGCACGGATGCCGCAATCCTCGGCACTCTTTCCCCAGATGCCGTCGTTCTGACCATGAGAACTCATCTGGTACACAACGAAGACCGTCTGCGCGCTGGTGGCGAGATTCGCGGCCATCCGGTTGCGTCCGGTCTGGGCGAAGCGCACAGCCGGCCGACCGTTGATCGCGCTGTTGGCCACATAGACGGGCTGCAGACTGGCGGTCGGCTGCGTGAAGGTCAGGGAGCTGCCGTTCGCGTCGGCCCAGGCCGTGACGTTGTCGCCGCTGCGGGTGAGGGTGGACGCGGCCATGGCATCCAGCCGGTAGGAGAGGCCGGCGGCGGGCAACCACGCGCCCAGTTTCAGGGTGCCGCCCTCAATCACGGTCGCGCCCGTGGCGGCACTGGTTCCGTTCAGGGTGAGCGTTCCGGAGCCGGTTTTCCTCAGCGAAAGCGCACCCTCGATCTTACCGTCGAAGACAGTGCTCGCGTTGTCACCGCCCACGGTCAGGATGCAAGCGTCCGTGTTGCTGTTACGCACCGTACCCCCGCCCGAGAGCGAGGCCACAGTCTGGTTCACGCCGTTCAGATCCAGCGTCCCGGCATCCGCGAGGGTCAGCGCGGTCGCGGTCGGCAGCATGTCCAGTACCGGGGGGAAGGGAGCGTCGTTCAGCCATTTTTCCGCAAGGTATCCGATGACCGACTGGCGCTCTGCCGGGCTCAGAATCCGGTCAAAGACCAGCACCTCGCCAATCTCGCCCCGAAAATAACGGTCGGGGTGTGTCGTTAAGTAGTGCCCGAGCGCAGCGGTAAAATTTTCCTGTTTCGCACTGACCGCGGTCAGGATGTGCGGCACACCGCTCGTAAACGTTGTGCCGAGCTTGCCGTTGATGTACGTCTCGCCCCCATAAGCAAAGTCGTTCGTGTTTCCAGCAGAAGGGATGGGTTGCCATACGGTGGCGCTGTTCGCGCGGATACCCAGGTCGTTTCCGTCCGATCCCCAGATGCCGTTGCCCTGCGCACCGGAAGTCATCCGGTTGACGATAAAGACGGTCCGGGCCGCAGCGCTTGTGTTGGCGATGAGGCGTTTGCTGGCTCCGGAAAAACCGAAGCGGAGAGCGGGGAGGCCGTTGATCGAGCCGGAAATAAGGATCGGCTGCTGGTTCACATCGGTCTGGTTGAAGGTCACGGCGCGCCCATCTGCGTCCGCCCACGCGGTGACATTGGTGTCATTGAGCGTGGTAAGGGAGTCGAGCTTGGAAGCGTCTAAGCGGTAGGAGAGCCCGGAGATGTCTGACAAGCTCCCCATCTTAAGGGTGCCGCCTGAGACGGTCGTCGCGCCGCTGTAGCGGTTGGTGTTAAAAAGGGTCAGGGTGCCGGTGCCGGTTTTGACCAGCGAGATCCCGTCGTCAATCTGTCCGGAGAAGACGGTGTTGGTATTACCGGAACCGACCGTCAGCACAAGATCCAGCCCCGAGGAATTCACGACCCGGCCGACGCCGGAGAGCGCGCCGAAAGCGGCGGAAGAACCGCAGAGGTCGAGCGTGCCGTTGAGGGTCAGCGGCCCGGCATAGTCGGGGACACGACCGAGCTTCAGGGTACCTGCTCCTTGGTGTGTGAGAGATCCGGTGCCACTGAGGAGATTGGTGACCTCAACGGTGGACGCGCTGTCGAAAATCAGGCTGTAGTCATTCTCAACCGGACCGGTTCCTAGAGTCCCGCCCGTGCCGACCTTCAGGGTGTTGCGGTGCACACGCGTGCCGCCCGAATAGGTGTTCGTTCCGGTCAGCACGATCGTACCGGAGAGACGATCAACAGTGTGATCCCCTCCGACTTCGAGTCGCCACGGGCCAGAGATCGGGCCGCTAAAAGTTCCGGTGACTAGTCTGTCTGAAGCGGCGATGCATGTGTCGCCGAGCAGCTCGACCGGCCCCGTGAATCGAGCGTTGCCCCCGATCCTGATGGCGCCGAACCGATAGTTTGCCTCCACATGGCCAGTGAGACCGGAAATGTGGAGGGCATTGGTGATAGTGAACCAGGAGCCGGAGAGATAGAGTTGGCCGCCCCAGCCATCGTGGCCTAGCACGGTGATATCCCCGCCGCCCAGGGCACTGTTTTTCGACATCACGACCCGTCCGGAGAGGATGCGGGTCCCGCCGGTGTACGGGTTACTGCTGGCAGGACTCAGATTGATCTCGGCACTCGGAGAGAGCCCGGCAAAAGTGATGCCGTTCTGGCCGGCCAAGGACGAGTAGACAATGGTTTGAATCGCGCCGCCGGTGTTTATACCGTTGAAAAGGACAATGCCCTCCGAGGTACCGAAGTCCAAGGTACCGCTGGAGACCACAGTGGTCGTTTTGCCCGTCTTGTTCAGCATCAGGCCGGCCGGGCGAGTGCCGTCTCCGACGGTAAGGGTTTTGCCGACGTTGACATTCAGGAGCACACCGCTGTTCACGCGCAAGGCGTACACGCTCGCGTTGTCGGTGGCCGTGGTGGCGGTCAGGTTGGCGATCGAGTCGGCGCCCCCGCCGAGCCCATCGGTGTAGTTGGCGACCGTAAAACCATTCGCACCGTAGGTCAGGAAATCGCCGGTATTCCCGCTATCATCGCTGTCGCGCCCCACGATTGAGGCACCGACCATGCCGTTGTGGGTCGGCACGCCGCCGTTCACGAACAGACGCTCGGCGGCACCCAGATTCGCGGGGGAGGTTCCGTTCGTCGGCTCGACGATCAGCACGCCGCTACCAGCACGCGTGAGGACGCTCTCGGACGCGGCGGAAGCGTTGCCCAGCGTCAGCGTGAGGCTCGTGTTCGCGCCCTTCGCGAGATCGAGGGTTGCGGCGCCGCTGTAGGTGAAGGTGGCGTCCGTACTGCCGGAGGCTGCTGTGAGGGCGACATCCTGGCCGCTGCCCGCAGGAGCGAGATTGAGCCTGCCGCCATTCACAGCCACACTGCCGGACCCCAGAGGCGCACCGCCGGTCGCGGACGAGGAGAGGGTGCCGCCGTCTAGGGTCACCGGCCCCGCCAGGGCCCCGGGGGTTTCGGCAGTGAGATCCAGTTGACCCGCGCCGCGCTTGGTCAGCCCGCCCGTGCCGTTCAGCGGCACGGCGAGCACGGCCCGCGTGGTATTGGCGGCACCGATGCCGACTGTGACGGTTGCGGGGGAGGCGTTGTTGTCAAGGGAAATGGCGTTGTTGGTGACCGTGTGAAAGCCGTTGGCGAAGAAGAGGCCGCCGAGCGTCAGCCCCGGAACGTTTTGATTCACGGTCGCGGCAACGAAGTTGGTGAAGGAGGCCACCGAACCCGCGCCCGAGGGGACAACGCCGCCCATCCAGTTGGCGGGGTGTTCCAGTCGCCCGATGCGATGTTGTTCCACGCGCCTGAATCGGCGCGCGCCTCGGTAACGCCGAGCAGCACGGCGGAACCGCAGCAAAAAACCTTTAAAAATCCGGCGACACGCATCGTTCTGTTTTCCATCGTCCGACTCCTTGCGTTTCGTACGCTGATTTTCATAATCATAGAGTGGGCACCATCGCCAAGGCGGGCCAGCAACCACCGGCCCCAGACAGTTTTGGGGCATTGTCCAAAGGAAAGGGGGAAAAAGTCAACCCTAAAATCAGAAAATCTGTGCGACGAAGCTGGGATCCATCGGGCACGTGACCATGACCTTGTCGTCGGCCTTGCCCCCCTTGATCGAGTAGTCCACAAGCTTGCCGTTTTTCATCTCGGCGGAAACAACGTAACCGCCGCGGGCACGGAAGTTCTCAAATTTGCCGGTGAATTTTTCTGGGACGGACGGGAACAGGCGGATCTCCCCACCCCAACTCTGTAACAGCGCCTCGCTTGACAACATCAGGAACGCCGCCCCGCCTTCGATAACCGGCGCTACAAGCGCTTTGGCGTCAGGGTTGTAGGTGAGATCGTTCGGGCTGCGGCGTCCCCACTCCGTGAGTTTGCCGTGGTAATTACGACGGAGCAGCTTCGGTGCCTTCTTCACGTTGGCCAGCGCTTCCTCGCGCGTCATTTTCGTCAAGATGATCGGGTTGTGCGAAAAAACCCCATTCGGCTTGGCAAATCCGTCTTGGAAATCCTTGAGCGCCTCCCACCCTTTCACGCCGCCGTGAATGCGCGTCGTCGCCATGCCGAGATAAAGCGCGCTCCAGTCGTGTACCGGATGCGGTTCTGGCGTCTCGTATGAAATCTCCACCGCGTACTTCCATGCGTAATCAAGCGTTTTCTTGGCGACCTCGATATCGGTGTCGGCTTCAGAAGGGAAGAACGGATAAAAGAGATGACCGCCGTACATATAGTGGTCGTCAGGGATTTCCGGCCCGCACCACCAGCCGCCTTCGGAATGTTTCGCGAAGGCGGGATAATGCGCGAGCACATCCTTCCAGAGTGCCAGTTCCTGCGCATCGCATTTGAAACGTGTCGCCGCCTCTACAGCGGTTTCGAGACACGGCTTCAGACAGGCGATTGTCGTGGTGTCGTCCTTGGAACCGGTGAAAATCTCCGGCGGCACCGACCAGATGAAGTGATAGGTGCCGTCAGCGTCTCGGGTCATGGTTTCGGTGTAGAAGAGGATGAACTTTTTGAGCAGCGGATAGATTTCGCGTAGCACCGCTTCATCGCCGGTGTACCACCACGCCTGCGCCAGCACGAGTCCCGAGTAGGCACCTCCGCACAGCGTGTAGCGGTAGTCGGCGACGGGATGTTCGAATCCAAACTGGTTCATGTTCAAGGGCAAGTAAGCGCCCTTCACGCCGAATTTTTCCATCGTACGGCGTTCTATCTCTGGCATCGCATCTTGATACGTGCGGATGAACGGTTTAATGAACTCGGCGTGATTAAGAGGAAAGAACGGCATCATCGGGATCTGCACGTTCTGGTCGTGGACGTAGCAATGAGAGCCGACACCGGCGTTAGCGCCGTCGATGGGGCCGTAGATGAGGCCGTTCAACGCCGGCATCGGCGATGCTCCGAACTGCGCGGCGAGCGCATAAAGGGCGTAGTTCCACTGGGTATCGACAGCCGGATCGCTATCGAAATAGGCACGTGCGCCCCTCGTCCAGAAATCCTTCCACCATGCCCGGTTGTCCGCGCGCACGCGGTCGAAGCCGTCTTTCTCAGCGGCCTTGACCGCATCGAAGGCGGCGGCAACGGGATCGTCCGCATCACGCGTGGTCCTGACCGCGAGGAACAACGTCTTGCGCCCAGACGCCCTGACAGATGCGGTGCGCCCGTGCGCCACGGGCGTTGCGGGCGCAGACATCGCCACCGCGTATGTCTCGCCGCCCGGCAGACGCTGCGCAAAACCGACGACGCCGTCTTTGATTGTCCAAGCAAAGCCGCTGTCCTCAAGACGATGATCCTCTGGCCGCGCGAGTTGAATGACGGCGAGACGGTTCGGCGCGTTCGGATCGCCGATGTCGACGACCATCACGTCGCGGCTACGTTCAATGAACGAAAGTGCTTCCGGCGTCAGGAACGGCGACGTCATCTTGGCGGACAGTTCGCCCGTCCGCGTGTCGAGTTCCTGGCGGG
>JAKJHA010000164.1 GCA_022704125.1 Verrucomicrobiota bacterium
CCCGCCAATTGGCAGGCGAACTCTACGGCAGGCTATACCGTCGAAGAGCTTTTCAAGCGCTACACGGTTTATGACTTCAGCAGCCTCGCAAACGGCGCGGTGGTCACGAATGACTACAAGGGCGGCAATGCATACAACGTGCGAGATTCAACCGGCGACACGTTCGTCTACGGCTTTGTCTTTACAGGAAACCCCGGCGACGAATGGATCATCGCGGATGGGACCTCGGCGCGCATTCGGTTTTGCAATCCCTCCTTCATCGACATTACGGGCGGGACCCTGGATTTTCAGGCCAAAATGGTCTCCGCCATCAATTATCCGACTGCTCTCACTTCCAAACGCGGGAACGGTACGTTCCGCTGGGGACGATCGGACGCCTTCTTCTGGGAAAGCACGTTCACCGTTGCCGAGGGAGCGGAAGTCTTTACGAACAACACGAATTTTGTGACGTGCAGACATGAATTGAAGAGCGGCGCGAAACTGCTTGTGACGTACGGCAAGAACCGGGTAGGCAGTCTGTCCACGGGCAATACCGTTCCGGCGGATACAACAGCGGAAATCGCGGACGGCGCCATGCTCGATATCGCAACGAGCTTTAACTCGTACTCCCCGAATTTCTACGGCGATCTTCTCGGGACAGGCACACTGAAGGTTTCCGGCGGCGGTTCATTTGCGTTTCATAAAGGCAACAAGACGGGGCCATTCTCTTTCGCGGGGTTGTTGCGGACATGGAATGCGGATATGACTTTCGGCACGGCGGCGGCTCCGGTCGGCGTCAATCCAGCGGTGTCGGTCTCGATCGATGCCTCGGGCCGTGTCAACTTCACGGACGACCAGTCGGTAACGTACCTTTCCGGTGACGGTACGGACGGCGGTGTGTCGGTGCCGTCGGACAAGACGCTGACGGTAACGGGGGAGCCCGGCATTTCGACCTCCCTCGTTTACGCGGCGCGCCTTACGGGTGGCGCTTTCACGAAGGACGGCGCGGACCTGAAACTCACGCTTAAGGGGGCAAACCGTAACACGGGCACAACGCACGTCAAGGCCGGCACGCTCGCATTGAAACGCGACTTCGCCCGTCCCGGCCTCGCCGCGATCTGGAGCTTCGAAGATGCGGCCGATATGGGCGTAGAACGACGGGATGTGGCTCCGCTGCGAATGACGAACGAACTCACCTGCGCGACGGAAGACACGCTGGAACTCGTGCCCGGCGTCGTCGGCCAGGCCATCCGCTTCAAAGGCGGCACGACGACTGCACTCAAGATGACAGGTACGATCCTAAGCACGCCTATCGCTACAGACGGAAAATTACCAGCGGGCAACGAACCCTTAACGATCAGTTTCTGGATGCGTCCGGATATCGCCGGGTGCGGCACCTCGCCAAACTTCTTCCGGTTCTGGGGCGGCGCTTGGACCGGCCTTAACGGCATCTGGTTCCGTACACCGGGCGACACGTTCAGAAGTTTTGTGATGAGCACAGAGAATGAATGGAATATCGGGCCAACGAACGCCGCCAACCGGGCTGTGGTGGTTGACTTCGGTTCGAACGCCTATCTCGGCGACGGCAACTGGCACCATGTGGTGGGCACCTATGCCGATCAGGTCATCACGCTCTACGTCGACGGCGTGTCGCGCGGCAGCAACAACCTCGAGGCGGATATGAATATCCCCGCAGCCTCCCAGTTCCGGGTCGGGAACTTTTCGCTCACCGATGCCAGACATAAGTTCGCGGGCGACATCGACGAAATCCAGATTTTGCACGGTGCGTGGACAGCCGAGGAGGTAGCGGCAGAGTATGCGGCAAAGCGCCCGGCTGCCGATGCGTCGCTGCCGGCCCCGATCGCGCGGTGGACCTTCGACGAGTTGGTCGATGAGGGCGGCATGAAGCTCTTCAAGGATACGGGACCAAACGGATGGGACCTCGTCAATACGCCATCGAACGGCGTGTACGTCGCCAACCCGGCGATGACTTATCCCGAAGATTTCGGCGGACGGTATGCGGCGCTTCCGGCAACGGCGGGCCCCTACCTGCGGCTCAAGAGCGGCGTGACGATGACCGATGCCCTGCCGCAGGGCTCCTCCTTCACGGTATCTGCGCGGGTGCGTTATCCTGTGAACGGCGTGGTGCTCATCTTCGGCGACGGCACAGATGCGGGATCATACCGTCTCAGCTACTCCGGCTGCCCGCGTAACATTGTCGCCTATGTGGGCGCAAACACCTGCACGCTATACGAGACCTCCATGTACGGCAGCGGCGGCTCTACGCCGGACGCCGCCTGGCAGCTTGTCACGGCGACCTACAATGCCCAAGCCAAAATCGTGCGCACGTTCTTGGACGGTGTGCCGATGAACGAAGTGACGGGTAAAACAGTCACGATCAATCCGACGGACCTCGTGTTCGGCGTAAAGACACTCCCCGGACCGACCACCTACAGTGGTTTCACCCATGCGAGTATCGATGAACTGCGTATCTACGACCGCGCACTCGAAGCGGATGAGGTGAGCCGCCTCGCGCGTACATTCCGCTACGGTGACGGCACGACGGTCGATGATCAGGTGCTTTCGCCGGATTCGCCGGTGGTCGTGGATGCGGGCGCGACGCTCGAAGCGACGGATGGCGACCATGTGGCGATGTCCGTCTCGGGTGCGGGCGCGGTCAACATTTTGCTCACGGCCACCTTTGCGGCGGATGACTGGAGCGGATTCGCAGGAACGGTTTCGGGCGACGGTGCGCTCCTCGTGCGCAAGGGACAGACGGTTCCGCTCCCGATCGCGAGCGTGACCGCCGATGCAGGGTTCGAGGACAACACGGTGGTCCTTGACCGCGCGACTGCCGCGATACCGCGCGTGAGAACCTCTGGACGAGTGCTCCTGCCCGATACGGGCACGCTGAAACTCGCCGATGCGTCAACACCTGGTGCTTGGTTCGGCAAGACCTTTGTGATCGCTGAGTGCGGATCGTATGAAGGGCCATCGGACACCACCGGGTGGACCTTTGATCCTGCGGCCGAAGCGGGCAAGCCCATCCAAGGCGAGTTCAAGGTTATCGACGGCAGGCTACTTCTCCAGACACAGGGCGGCGGCACCGCCATCCTCATCCGGTAAGGGCGCCAGATAGCTCTCGCGCATCCGTTTGAGATAACGCGTACAGCGACGGCACACCTTGTGACGCACGTATATGGGAATCAGCGACAGCCCAGGTATCAGCGCCCGCCCCATCGGCTCGAAATCAACAATGCGCAAACGGAACTCATCCGGTCCCGTCCACTGCACCATGGTATTCGGAGGATCGTAAAAGCACACCGAATGCTCCGCCAGTTGATCGAACAATTTCGCCATTGCCTGGTATAGCCGTTCGCGCAAAGCGCGATCCTCGGCCTCACGCATTTCTACGGCCACCGGGCGGATGGCCGAACCGTCAGCATTCTCAATGAGGCTTTCAATCACGCCCCAACCGCGCTTGCGGGAAAAGACCATGCGCATCTGCTCCGGGAACGCCGCGAAAAGATCTGGGGGCAACCGCTTCCGCAACCGCGCATGGTAGCAGGCCTCATGATAGTTCACGTTGAACCAGAGACAGAAACGGGAGAAGAAAATACTGGTCCGCACACTGCGACGGGTCTTCTTGGTATACTCCGCCGGCGTCCGGTAAAACTTCACGCAAAACGGCTGCCCCGGAATCCTGAAACAGCAACGCCGACTCCCATCGCCGATCCGCTCCAGATGATCCTCGTCGATCGTTATGTCTGGCTCTAACACAAACTCGCTCATAACCGCACTGTATCACTCGCGCTGTTCAAGCAAGCGACCACGGGCCACGCATCGCGCGCGTCAGCAGGCGGTTGGCCATGTCGTCGCCGTCAAAGCGTTCCTTAACCGGATCCCACTTCAGCTTGCGCTGGAGTTGCATCACGATGTTACCGATGTTACAGAGGTTATTGGTCTTGTGTCCAATCGCTAGATCTGAAACCGGACGCTCGCGTGTCTTGACGCACTCGATCCAGTTGCCGAAGTGATCGCGGCTCTTGTAGAGACCAATCTCGTCATCGCCGATCTTCTCTTTGAGAATAGATTCTGGATTGGACTTCAGTTTACTGCGCGAAACATCCAGCGAGCCCTTGTCGCCGAAAAAGATGATGTTGCCGTCGGAAATGCCATCCGTACGGGTGCGCATGCGCATGGTCACGCCGTTGGCGTAGGTATAGCGCACGTCCACGCGCGTGGGCGAAGTGAAGAGTCCGCTACTGGGATAGACGCCGTGACCGTCCACTTCGACCGGTCCGGACTCATCCATGCCCAGCGCCCACTGCGCGATGTCGAGATAGTGTGCGCCCCAATTGGTCGTCTGTCCGCCCGCGTAATCAAGGTTGAAGCGGAACTGGTAGTGGGTGCGCTGCGACGTGTACGGCGCATAGGGTGCGGGTCCCAACCAAAAATCGTAATCGAGTCCGGCGGGAACCGGTTCGGGCTTCCATGTCGCACCGACATAGCGGTTGTTCGCGGGAATCAGCACGTCGATGTGCTTGATCGTGCCGAGGCGTCCGTTGCGGATCAGTTCCGCCGCGCGGTGGAAGCCCTCGAACGAACGCTGCATCGTGCCGGTCTGCCCCACGCGCTTGTGCTTGCGTAGCTCTTCAACCAGCACCTGCCCCTCGCGGACGGTCAGCGTCAGTGGCTTCTCTACAAAGACATCCTTACCGTTGCGGATCGCGTCGATCGCCGGAATCGCGTGCCAATGGTCCGGCGTAGCCACGGTGATCAGGTCCACGTCCTTGGAGCGTGTGACCTCGCGGAAATCGCCGATCATGCGGCAGTCTTCGTTGCCATATTTTTTGTTGATGATCTGCGCCGCACGCTTCTGGTGGAAAGCATCGACATCAACCACGGCTACAATCCGCACGGTCTTGCGGTCGACCAACTGCTTGATGTGCGAGAGCCCCATCCCGCCCACACCCACGCACGCCACCGTCAACACCTTGGACGGCGCATCCTGCCCCAGCACCGAGGCCGGGATGATCGTCGGGAAAGCTGCGGCCGCCCCGGCCGCCACGCCTGCACACTTCACAAAATCACGTCTGGACACGTTCATGAAACTCTCCTCAGAAAACAGTTTGATGACTGAAACTTCAACGCCCGCACCGGCTTCACTGCGCCCGGGTCCGTGCCGCAACCGCGCCAGCACAGCCCTCTGCTTCGCGGCCCTTGAGCGCGCCAGCCGCCGCGCGCAACGCTGCCGTGGCCTCTTCGCCCGGCACCTGCTCAATCGCCATGCGGGTCAGGAAGGCAATATTCTCGTTGTCGCTCGTCAGATTTTTCTTGAGGGCCGCCACGCTTTTCGGCGAGGCGATCAACGCCAGCAGACGGCAGATAAAACCGTAGCCCGCCTCGGTACACGCCTCGTCAGCCGCACACTTCAGCAGCTTCTCTTCGAACCCCGGATGCTGCGACGGATCGGCATCCAAGATCATGCGCTCGATCGTCGAGACCATCGTACGGTCATCGCCATAGTCGAGGGTAGCGATCACGCTCCACGGATCGACCGTCATGTTGAAACTCTTATACCGCGCATCCGCCGTCTGTCCGGCCAACGGATCACTCGCAGCGCGCTGCCCGTCAGACACAATGGTTTTCTTGCTCATCCGCTTCCCTCCGTAACTTGAAACTAGGCGCACATGATACCACACCTACCCGCCCGCTCCCATCATATTTGCTTTCCGTTTTTTTGCCAGTCGGTTACCCTTCCCGTGTTTGCTGTGATCAATAGGAAAAGTTATCAATCTGAGTCGTGACTTTCAGAGGTATGCACCTTCGGGAAAGGAGTGACGTGCAAATGGGAAAGGTACTGCCGGTAATGACGACACGTCGTAATTTTTTGGGATCGTTCGGTGTATTCACGGCGGCGAGTGCGATGGGACCCGCGATGCGGGCGTTTGCGAAGGTAACGGAGTCGCTCTCGCCGTTGCCCGCTTATTGGCAGCCG
>JAKJHA010000165.1 GCA_022704125.1 Verrucomicrobiota bacterium
GCGGCGGCGCGGCGGTGGCGTGGCGCACGGCGGGGGACGTCCTGTTTTTTTACGGCCAGCCGGCGAGCGAGATTTACGCGCCGGAAAATGTTTATTGGCTGACGTTAGGGAACGGGACGGTGATGCCGGAAGAAGCAGCCGCTCCAGGGAGTGGCGCGACCAATCTCTGGTTCATGTCTGACGAGCCTTTCCGCGCGGCTTTCCTGGCGCCTCATGAGCCGCGCGACCGGCGCAGTTCGGCGGGCACGCTCACCAACGTATTGAATTTTGGCGAGTGGATCGGAGCCACATATGCAGCGGTGCGTACGCAAACGCGGACCGTGACGCTACCGGATTGGTGCGTTGAGGCGGTGACGGGTGTTACCGTGCGAGTCGAACTGGCCTCGTACCGTGATTTCACGACGCCGGATGACCATCTTTGCGAAGTTTACGTGAATGGGGTGGGCAGCGGCACACAAGGGTGGTCGGGCGAGCAAGCGGTGACGTTTGACTATGTTGTGCCGGCGGGCGCGGTGACGAACGAGACGGTCGCGCTGACTGTTCAGAATGCGGGAGGGACACAGGTCGCCAACGATTTTATGTTACTGGCCGCGACGGTGCGTTATCCGCGATATTACGCGGCGCGGGAAGGCGTGCTGCAGTGTGCGGGAGGAGAGGGGCCTGTGATTGCGGCGGGCGGATTCACGACGCAGAATCTGGCGGCATGGGAGGTGACGGACGCAGCTCAACCGGTAGCGTTGTCTGATGTGTGCGTGGCACAAGATGGCGCGGGCGGCTGGCAGGCGCTGTTTGCATGCGGCGGAGCGGCGACACGCTATGTGGTTTTTGACTGGTCGCAGGGCGCTTTTGAGCCTTCGGTCGGCGGTGTGCGCGCAATCGACTGGAGTGCCCCGGACGAAATGCCCGAACTGGCGATCGTGACGCCGCCGCGCCGGTGGTGGCCGGGCTTCGCGGAGGCAGCGGCACCGTTGGCCGCGTTTCGCGAGGCGCAGGGGTTGCGCGCGCGGGTGATCGATGCGGAAGATATCTACAACGCCTTTACGGATGGCTTGGCGCATCCCGAGGCATTCCGCCGTTTCAGCGCGGCGGGTGTGGTGCGGGCGGACGGTCAGGTGCTGCGCTATCTGCTGTTTGCCGGGCATGGTGGAAGCGATTACAAGCTGGAGGTGTTTCCGCCCGGCGAAGCGGGGGCCTATCCCGCGCTGTTCCCGCTGTACCTGATATCGCAGACAGATGCCGTGATGAAAGGTGCGCTAATGCTGCCGAATGATCCGGTGCTGGGCGACGTGCAGGGGGATGCGGTGCCGGAGGTGGCGGTCGGGCGTTTTCTGGTGACGAATGCGTTGGAACTGGCGTGCATGGTAGAGAAGACCATCCGGTATGAGTTGACCGAGACGTGGAAGCGCAAGGCGGTGTTCTCTTGCGACTGGCAGAATACGGGGGCGCAATACGTGGACTTCACCGGAATTGCCGAGTCTATCGCCGTCTCTTTCCCGAACGTGGGGTGGTGGACCGAAACCTTTTATCCCGCGCCGGACATGAGTAATCCGGGGCCTTTGTGGGAGGGCACGTATTACGAGACGACCATCACGGATGAGTTTCGGGAGGGAGCGGGGTTCTACTATTTCGTCGGCCATTCTGGTGACATCGTTGCGGGCTATACCACGGGGACCCAACTGTTTGACGCATCAAAGCTTCGGGCCGCAACGTGGCCGTTTGCGCCCGTGGCGTTGCTGTTGGGATGTCGCATGGGGCGTTGGACGCTGCTTGATCTGAGGCAAGAGCAGCAAGCGATTGCCGAGGCGGGCGTCAGGAATCCAGTGTCCGGTTTCACGGCCGTTATCAGTGCGGCTGGCTATATGATGCCGTATCAGGCCAGGCTTTTCTCGCAGGCCTTTGGTGCGCAGGTGGCGGCTGGTGCACGTCGGCTGGGTGATATCTGGTGCGGGACTTTCGCCGCGCTGGGAGGTAGCCAAGCGCTCGACCTGCGGCACATGGTGCTGCTGGGTGACCCGTCGCTTCACGTGCGGCCCGACCAAACCGCGCGTGGAACATCGACCGATTGGTTGCTGGCACAGGGGCTGGGGGGTGATCCCTATGCGGATCTTCTCGATCAGGACGGTGACGGGTTTGCGACATGGATCGAGGCGCAGGCCGGTACCGGGGCATTCGTGGGCGGGATGCGGATCAATCGGTTGGCGTTGCCGCAGGACGGCACCTACAATCCGCAGGCTACGGCCCCTGATCCTGCTGCACCGGGCCTCGCACTGGATATCGAAACGCTAGCCGGGATTGCATTCAGGGTGGTGACGACGGATGACCTGGGTAACACGTCGTGGATACCGGTTCCTTGGCGACCGGCAGGGGGGGACGTATGGTCGACCGAGCCCATCCCTGGCGATTGGCCGCTTAAGCAGATTGAAGTGCCGTTCGATATAAATGCACAACGTCGTTTTTATAAATCGATTTCACACGACTAAGGGGCATTGGCATGGATGACACACTTTTTACACGGGCGAAGGATGTCGAGTTAAGGGAGATCGTCGGTGAACATTTTCTCATCGTGCTGCACGCGGGTGAGTCCAAAATGTTCAGCCTGAACGACATGGGCCTTTGGTTTTGGCAGCAGTTGGAGCGGCCGGTCACGAAGTCCGAACTGCTCGAAACGATGCTGGAGGAGTACGAGGTCGATGGCGAGACGGCAAGCGCGGAGATCGACCGTTTCATCGCCCACCTCGTCGAGCGGGGCTTGGCGAGTAGGATTTAGGATTTGGGATTTAGGAGTTAGGAGTTCAAGCGGATAGATTTGGAGTGCGGCGGCAAGCGGTATTCCGCACGACGCCGCTTTGGCGTAGACGGGCCGGAAAGCGGTGCCGCGACCCGCGTACAGCGCGACTCTTGTCACCGCACTCCAAAATGCGTACCCCCTACTTCTTGTGGGACATCTCGACCGAAACGGCCACCGCGACGGTCGCGCCGACCATCGGGTTGTTGCCCATGCCGAGGAAGCCCATCATCTCGACGTGCGCCGGCACCGAGGAGGAGCCTGCGAACTGAGCGTCGGAGTGCATGCGTCCCATGGTGTCGGTCATGCCGTACGAGGCCGGTCCCGCCGCCATGTTATCGGGATGTAGCGTGCGGCCCGTGCCGCCGCCGGAAGCGACAGAGAAGTACTTCTTGCCCTTCTCGACACACTCTTTCTTGTAGGTGCCTGCGACCGGGTGCTGGAAGCGCGTGGGGTTGGTGGAGTTACCGGTGATGGAGACATCCACCTTCTCTTTCCACATGATCGCCACGCCTTCGCGCACGTCATCCGCGCCGTAGCAGCGGACTGCCGCGCGGGGACCATCGGAGAACGGGGTCGTCTTCGTGACCTTCAACTTGCCGGTCGCGTAGTCGAACTTCGTCTCGCAATGGGTGAAGCCGTTGATGCGGCTGATGATGTAGGCCGCGTCTTTGCCCAGACCGTTGAGGATCACCTGCAACGGGGTGGTGCGGACCTTGTTGGCCTTAAGGGCGATGCCGATGGCACCTTCAGCCGCTGCGAACGACTCGTGCCCCGCGAGGAAGCAGAAGCAGCGGGTCTCTTCGCGCAACAGCATTGCGGCCAGATTGCCGTGTCCGATGCCGACCTTGCGATCGTCCGCCACAGAACCGGGGATGCAGAATGCCTGAAGTCCCTCACCGATCGCCTCGGCCGCCTCCGCGGCTTTGACGCACCCTTTTTTCAACGCGATCGCTGCGCCTAGCACATAGGCCCACTTCGCGTTCTCGAAACAGATATTCTGGATCGAAGTACAGATTTCGTAGGGATCGAAACCCTGAGCCACGCACAGCTTGCGCGCCTCTTGGAGATCCTTGATTCCATATTTCTTGCACACGGCGTCAATCTGCTTGATGCGTCGTGCATAGCTTTCGAACAGTGCTGCCATAAGAAAAAACTCCTTTCAACTACTCGTGACGCGGGTCGATGAATTTGACGGCGCCCATCTCTTTTGAGAACCGGCCGTAGGTACCGGTACATTTCTCCAGCGCCTTCTTCGGGTCTTCGCCCTTCTTGAGCAGTTCCATGAACGGCCCTATGCGGACAAACTCGTACCCGATCACCTCGTTGTTCTTGTCGAGCGCCAGGCGGCTCACATAGCCTTCCGCGATTTCGAGATAGCGCGCACCCTTCTGCTTGGTGCTATACATCGTGCCGATCTGGCTACGCAGGCCCTTGCCCAGATCTTCAAGGCCGGAACCGATCGGCAGGCCGCCCTCGGAGAAGGCGCTCTGGCTGCGGCCGTATACGATCTGGAGGAAAAGCTCGCGCATGGCCGTGTTGATCGCGTCGCAAACCAAGTCCGTATTGAGCGCTTCGAGCACCGTCTTGCCCGGCAAAATCTCAGCAGCCATCGCTGCCGAGTGGGTCATCCCCGAGCAGCCGAGCGTTTCGATCAGCGCTTCCTGGATGATGCCGTCTTTGATGTTCAGCGTCAACTTGCAGGCGCCTTGCTGCGGTGCGCACCAGCCCACGCCGTGCGTCAGGCCGGAAATGTCTTTGACTTCTTTGACCTGCACCCACTTACCCTCTTCGGGAATCGGTGCCGGCCCGTGCTTGGGACCCTTCGCCACACAGCACATCTGCTCCACTTCATGGGAGCACGGATACGGACAACTCATGTGATAGACCTCCATAGGTGTACGAAAAAAACCGCGCGATTCTACACAATATCGGGCGGTCTGACAAATTGAATCACTGCTTTCGGCTCACCGTCCTTGCGCCAAACGTAGCGCAAGCCGCTCGGGCAGGCCAGCCCGCATGTTTTTCTCCATGGCGGTATGCACATCGTAGGGAACGCGGACGAACTCAACCTCTTTGGTCTTGACGCTGTACAGCACGTACGCGCTGCGCGAATCGCCGTCGCGCGGCTGTCCCACGCTGCCGACGTTGATGAAGTACTTTTTGCCGAACGCGATCTTCATTTTGCAGGGTTCTATGCGGGTGATCTCCTGCTGTTTTTGGTAGATCATCGGGACATGCGTATGACCATGAAAGCAGAGGGCGGTCATCTGATAGCTGAAATTGGCTTCCGCCGCCAGCGTGTCGAACACATACCCCCAGCGCCCCGGCATGTCGAGCGTACTATGCACCAACGTGAAGCCGCCGCAAGCTTTGTGGTAGGGCAGGTCATGCAGCCACTTGGCGTCATCTTCCGTCAATTGACGTCGCGTCCATGCGATCACACTGGCCGCCAGCGGCTGGAAGTCATCCAGACTTTCGTTGTAGGAGCAGTAGTGGTCATGATTGCCGCGAACGGTGATACACCCCAACTCACGCACCAGCCGGATGCACTCCGAAGGACTGGCGTTATAGCCCACCACGTCACCGACTGAAACGAAATCTGTAACGCCACGGCCGCGGGCGTCTTCAATCACGGCATTCAGCGCTTCAAGATTGGCGTGAACATCCCCCAGAATGGCATATTTCCGTTCCATACCCCCCCCAGCCCCACTCCTCGCAATCAGTTGATCTTCAACACTGCCGCTGCCAGAGGCAAATCTTCGGCCGTCGTGATTTTGACGTTGTGGCGCGACCACTCGACCAGACGGACCGGCTCCCCGATCAGCTCAACGGCGCTGGCTTCATCGGTGACGACGGCCTTCTGCTCCTCGACGGTCTCGTAGGCGCGCTGCAGGAGTTCCACCTTGAACGCCTGGGGAGTCTGGACCGCCCAGAGCTTCGCACGATCCACTGTGCGGTCCACCGTCAAACCGCGCTCCACGTATTTGATCGTGTCCCAGACGCGTGAAGCCGCAACGCCGCACCCGTTCCGTTTTGCCGTCTTGATCGTGGCCTCGATCAACTCCGGCGTAACGCACGGCCGGGCACCATCATGCACCACCACGATGCGCGTCTCGGGTGCCATCTCCCGCATGCCGTTCACGACCGAATCCTGACGACGGCTTCCCCCCGCCACAA
>JAKJHA010000166.1 GCA_022704125.1 Verrucomicrobiota bacterium
CCTTATCACCGACACTCACATACACCGCCGCGACACTCCCAGCGCGTGGGGCATGCACCGGGGTTTCCATCTTCATGACATCCAGAACGATCAGCACGTCATCCTGCGCCACGGTATCGCCGGGTTTGACTTCCACGCGTAGCACCGCACCCGGCAACACCGAGCGGATCTCCTCCTGTTCGACTGCGTTAGTGGCAACGACCGGTGCCGTAGCGGTAACCGCTGGCGCATTGGCCTTCGGACGCGCGGTGCGTGTCTTCTTTTTAGGTTCCTCATCCGGAAGGATGTGGTTAAAACGGGGAATAATCGCAGCAAAACGGTTCATCACCCAGACCATCAGGGCGAGGAACACATAAACGATGCCCATGCCTGCAACCAGCAGGACCAGACCTTGCATCAAGGTATTAGCCATATACGACTCCTGGGGCCTGAAGCCCCGTTTACGAATAACACAAAAGGGAAGGGAAAATAACGTGACCGCACACGTGACGATGGCAGATTAAGAGCGCCATCCACAAAGCGGGATCATAAGGGAAAGAAACTGAACGTCGAATTGAAGCGCCGAACGCTCAACATTCAATGTTCAAGGCACGGAAGGGCGTCAGCACAGCACCGGAGAAGTGTGCGCGAGCAAAAAGAAATGCGGATGCAGAATGTTCCGCAGTGAAGAAAAATTACAAAAGCCCGCCCTGGCACGCCGAAGCGGTGGGCGCATATTATCGTGATATCTGGACCATACGACATCCGGCGTACGGACAAATCGGAGTGTGTCGAAGACAACGACAAGCCCCCCCCGGCGCTCGGGCAGCAACGCATCGCATTGCAACCCGTCTTCAGCGCCCGTCCACGAGGAGCCCGCTGTGTCGCCGCCTTGACCGCACCATGACGACGCGGAATCCGCAGAGCCGCCGGACATAAACACACCGAGCAAGGTCCCGGTACAGACATGTCCCCCCGTCTGTAACAGGAGCGCCAACGCGAACAGCACCGCAAACGCCACCCTGCGGATGACGTCCACGGACTGCCCGTTAGACTCTTGCCCGAAACGTTTCATTCTGATTATTTGCAGAGCGTATAGAGCACGCCCGCGACCACCGCCGAACCAATCACGCCCGAGACGTTCGGCCCCATGGCGTGCATCAGCAGGTAGTTGTTCGGGTCAGACTCTAGACCGACCTTGTTGGACACACGCGCCGCCATCGGCACTGCCGAAACGCCGGCCGAACCGATCAAGGGGTTGACCGGGTCCTTGCAGAATTTATTCATCAGGCGGCCCATCCAGCAACCACCGGCCGTGCCGAAACTAAAGGCGATCAGCCCCAGAACCAGAATGCCCAGCGTTTCCGGATTCAGGAATTTTTCGCACGCCAGCTTGGAGCCGACAGCAAGGCCCAGCATGATCGTTACGATGTTTATCAAGGCGTTTGCCATGGTGTCGGCGATACGCGCCACACTGGGGCCGACCTCGCGCGCCAAGTTACCGAGCATCAACGCACCGATCAGCGGCACCGCGCTGGGCAGCAGCAACGCGCAGAGCAGCAGAACGGTCAACGGGAAACAGACTTTCTCCATCTTCGAGACCGGACGGAGTTGCTTCATCACGATTTTGCGTTCGTGCTCGGGGATGAGCGCTTTCATGATCGGCGGCTGGATGATCGGCACAAGTGCCATGTACGAGTAGGCCGCCACCGCGATCGCGCCCAACAGGTGCGGGGCCAGTTTTGTCGTCAGCCAGATAGCGGTCGGGCCGTCCGCACCGCCGATGATGCCGATTGATGCCGCCTCTTTGAGACCGAAGTTAATCGCATTGGGGAACAAGCCGGATAAAACGAGTGCACCCAGCAATGCGACAAAAATACCGAATTGCGCAGCCGCGCCCAGCAGCGCCGTACGCGGATTGGCGATCAGCGGGCCGAAGTCGGTCATCGCACCCACGCCCATGAAGATGATGATCGGGAAGAGACCGGTGTTGACACCGAACTCGAAGAAGTAGTAGAGGAACCCGCCCGGTTCGAGTACCAGCTTCGTGGCTGCGTCCACCACCGGCGGTGCGGTGACATTCGCGTACGGCATGTTGGCCAGCAGGCCGCCGAAACCGATCGGCAACAGCAGCAGCGGCTCGAACTCTTTGACGATCGCCAAGTAGAGCAGCACAAGGCAAACGCCGATCATGATCGCCTGGCCCAGTCCGTACGGCAGTCCGAAGATGACCTTCACCTGCTGCCCCGGTATGTGGGCGCCCGACGGCGTCAGATAGCCCTCTGTCAGATACGTAGGTGGATCCTTGGCGAGAAATCCTTTGATTCCGGTATCATTCTTGAGTTGCTTCACCTTGCGGGCCATCGTCCGCCAATCGTCGTCTGCAGCTGTCTTTGCGACCGTACCACCAGCCGTCGCAGTCGGTGCCGCAGATTGTGTTCCGGCGTCCGCCGAAAACGCCGGGCCGGCAAGTGTTAGCGCGACCGCGCAAGTCAGAATAAAAGTTTTCATAGCAAATTTCCAAAATCAGGTTAAAGTGGCGGGCCTGGCGCACGGTATGGCGGCTTCGGCCCGGTGACACATTAGCCGACCACAACCAGCACTTCGCCGGTGTTGACCTTGTCGGTCTGGGCCACAAGAACTGCCTTCACCATGCCGTCGCAGGGCGAGACCACCGGCGTCTCCATCTTCATGACGTCCAGCACGACCAGTTCATCGCCCTCGGCGATGACGTCGCCCTCCGACACGTTGACGCGCAGAACCACGCCGGGCACGGCGGCCTTGATTTCGGTCTCGGCGCCGCTGGTGGATACCGGAGCGGCGGCGGAGGCGGAGGCGGGAGCGGGCGGCGCAGCGGTGAGGCCGTCAACCACATTCACGGCATATTCCTTGCCGTTCACCAGCGCCTTGTCGCCTTTCAGCTCAACGGCAAAGGCTTTGCCGTTGACCGTCACCGTATAGCCGTCGGGCTTCGCGCCCGCCTGCGCGGCGGGCTTCGCCTCCGGAACGTTCTTGCGGATGCCGAGAGACGCCTTGCCTTCGAGGAAAAGGATGCCCTTTTCCTGACAGGCGGCCGCGATGAAAATGTTCTCCTCGGTCAGCGGGAGGCCCTTGTCGGACAGCATTTTCTTGAACGTGCCGATCGACTTCTTCGGATCGGCGTCGTTGATCTCGAGGACCGGCCGGGTGGTCGGGGCCAGCCCGAGCTGCTCCGAGGCGATCTTGATGATTTCGGGATCGGGGGCGACCGGCGTCTTGCCGAAGTAGCCGAGGACCATCTTGCCGTAGCCGGGCGCGATCTTTTTCCACGGCCCCTGAAGCACGTTGTTGAAGGCCTGCTGGAAGTAAAACTGCGAGACCGGCGTCACCGAGGTGCCGAACCCGCCGCGGCGGACGACCTCGGACATGGCGGCGATCATGTCGTTGTAGCGGCCCATCAGGTTGTTGTCGCGCAGCATCTGGGTGTTGGCCGTGAGCGCGCCGCCGGGCATGGGCGACCAGGGGATCAGCGGCTCGACCTTCGTGGCCTCCGGCGGGAGGAAGTAGTCCTTCATGCAGTCGATGAAGACCTTCTCGGCGTCGCGGACCTTGTCGATGTCCACGCCCAGATCGTACTCGCTGCCGCGCAGGGCATGCCACATGACGATCACGTCGGGCTGGCAGGTGCCGCCCGAGACCGGGCTGAGCGAAAGGTCGATGGTGTCGGCGCCCGCATCGAGCGCGGCCTTGTAGGCGAGCACGCCGCAGCCGGCGGTCTCGTGCGTGTGGTACTGGATCTTCGTCCCTTCCGGGAGCATTTTGCGGGCGCGCTTGACCGTCTCGAACACGTAGGCGGGAATCGAGGTGCCCGAGGCATCCTTGAAGCAGACGGAGTCGTACGGGATCCCCGCGTCAAGGATCTGGCGCAGCGTCTTCTCGTAGAATTCGGGGTCGTGCGCGCCGGTGCAGCCGGGAGGCAGGGCCATCATGGTGACCACGACCTGATGCTTCAGGCCGGCCTCGTGGATGCACTTGCCGGAGTAGATCAGGTTGTTGACGTCGTTGAGCGCGTCGAAGTTGCGGATCGTGGTGATGCCGTGCTTCTTGAAGAGCTTGGCGTGGAGCTTGATGACCTCCGAGGAGGCCGAGTCGAGGCACACGATGTTCACGCCGCGGGAGAGCGTCTGCAGGTTGGCTTGGGGACCGGCCACTTCACGGAACCGGTCCATCATATGGAACGCGTCCTCGTTGCAGTAGAAATAGGGCGACTGGAACATGGCGCCGCCGCCGGCCTCGAAGTACGTGATGCCGGCCTCGCGCGCGGCAGCCACGGCCGGCATGAAATCTTCGGTGAGGACGCGTGCGCCGTAGACCGACTGGAAACCGTCACGGAAAGCGGTGCACATGAAGCTGACTTGTTTTTTTGCCACGGTAGGACTCCTTGAATGCGGACTGGATTGCGGGGTTGAAAGGATCGGGGCTAGCGGGCCTGCGCTGCGGCAACCGCGATGGCGACCAAGACCTCGTCGTGAAGGGCCGCCGGCTGCTGCGCCTGACGGGACTTCTTCTTGGGCTCCCCGTCCGGCAGGATGTGGTTGAAACGGGCAACGACCGACGTCGACCGGTTCATGACCCAAACGAGCAGGGAAAGAAAGAGATAAACGATGCCCATGCCGGACACCATCAAAACCAAACCTTGCAGAAAAATCGCCATCGGAACACTCCCTTAAGTGGAAATAACAATATGCCGAAAGATTATAGTCCGATCGGGGCACCGAAGTATAGTCTAAAAACGGACAATTTCGCCAACCGCGTCCATTTCCGTTTTTTTCCGGCATTTCGCCGCTGGTTTTCACCGCCTTCCCGGTCGGCGGAAAGGCGGAAAAAACGGCGCGGAAGGACAAAGTATGAGGTTCCGTTTCACCCGGAAAACGTGTAAACTTTTTGAATCGAGTGTTCGGCAGTTTCATGTTGACAAAATCTTACAAAATGTCATCATGAGCGCCGATCTTTTCGACCGAAAGGGCTTCGCATGTTTGTGCATATCACAGGAACGGGGTCATATTTGCCGGAGCGCGTTGTCGCCAACGCGGAGCTTGCGGCGAAGCTGGAAACCTCGGACGAGTGGATCTTTTCCCATACCGGAATCCGCAGCCGGCACATCGGCGCGGAAAAGGACAGCACCTCTTCGATGGCCGTCCAGGCGGCGCGTCAGGCGCTGGAGTCGGCGGGGCTTAAGCCGGAGCAGATCGGGCTGATCATCGTGGCCACGTCGACCTCCGACTACCACGCGTTCCCCTCGACCGCGTGCCTGGTGCAGGAGGCGATCGGCGCCACGAACGCGGCCGCGTTCGACCTGCAGGCCGCCTGCACGGGCTTCATTTACGCGCTGGAGGTGGCGCGCGGCATGATGCAGGTCAACCCGTGCCCCACGCTGGTGATCGGCGCCGACATGATGTCGCGGATCCTCGACTGGACAGACCGCAACTCGTGCATCCTGTTCGGGGACGCGGCCGGCGCGGTGGTCCTGGAGGCCAACGACGTGCCGGGCGGCATCTGGCATGCGATCCTCAAGGCCGACGGCTCCGGGGCGCACCTGATCTACCGCGAGGGCGGGACGCGCGACCTCGCGACCGGGCCGTGGCTGCAGCACACGCTGCAGATGAACGGCCGGGCGGTCTTCAATTTCGCCGTCAAAGTCTTCGACGAGGTCCTGTGCGGGCTGCTGAAACGCTCCGGCTACACGTTCGCCGACTTGGCGTGCGTGATTCCGCATCAGGCCAACGCGCGCATCGTCGAGGCGGTGGCGCGGCGCATGAAGGTGCCGATGGAGACGTTCTACATGAACATGGAGACGACCGGCAACACGTCGGCGGCTTCGATCCCCGTGGCCCTGGACGTCGCGATCCGTTCGGGCAAGATCCGGACCGACGACCTGATCGCGATGATCGGGTTCGGCGCGGGGCTGACGTACGGCGG
>JAKJHA010000007.1 GCA_022704125.1 Verrucomicrobiota bacterium
CACGACCGCCGGCAGCACCTTGCGATAACCCCACGTGTCAACGCCGGAAATCGCTTGTTCATCGCCCGACACCTGTAGTGTCAACAGCGACAGTGCCGCGGTCATGCTCGCAACAACCGTTTTCATAAGTTTTCCTCCTATGTTTGTGCCTGAAACTGAGTCATGTGCTGTTCCTCGAAAGCCGCTCATGCGTCTGGCGTGTATCATACACCCTGAGACCCGAACGGCCAACACCCCACGCCATCGTCAGATTTCCCATTCCTACTGTTTCTGAATTGCCACAGGAAAACAAGTGATGCGCAGATTCGTGGCGCCAAACGGCACGAACTCCACCAGTTCGACTTTCGCCCCGTCGTCAGCCGGAACCGGATTGCAGGGGGCGACGTTGTGCGGACCTTTCTCGGGGTTTGGCGGATAGGCACGTGTGGCGCGGATCATCGGCACCTCAAGACGGATCGGCGGATTCTCCCAAGGATAGTCGGCATTCGGTGTCCGCTTCACACGAATCTCGGCGGTGCCATACGCCGTCGCGAACGGCATAGCCCAGAGATCCGGCTTCTCGGCGCATGTCACGTCGAACCAGGGCCATCCCGTCGGCAAGGGGCGGGATTTCTCGTTCGCCTCGACTTCCGTCCACTTCTCCTTCAACGGCTGCGTGAAGACGAGAGGACCGCGCTCGACGACACGCAGCGGTTCCGCTTGATAGACCTCCCTCACGGCCCGCACAACGGGTTCGGCTTTGAACGTCACTGCTATATCTTCGCGTTGCCACGGTCCTTCAACCACCAGCCAGCCGTCCTTTGCCTCAGTCGCGCACGCCTTCCCGTTTTTCGTCACGGAGCATCCCTTCGCCCAAACGGGGCAACGCAGACGGAGTGTGCCGCTCCACGGTTTTTCAGCAGAGACGCGGATTCGAACCGTGTCCTCAAACGGATACAGCGTCTCGATATCCAAGCTCACGCCATCAGGGGTTTTCACCCGGCATGGACCATAGGTGTTCACCGCGAGATCGCCCGTCGGGGTCTTCATCACGGCCTTCGCGAGATAGGACGGCAACAGGCGGATCGACTGCGCGGGGCAGCACGCCGCAAACAGGCACGGCGTATACGCCTGATAATACGGCTCGCAACCGCCCAAGTCGGAGGTCTTCGTAGCGAGGAATTGGTTCGGTGATGAATCGTAGGCCATCGCCCGTTCGTCCTTCTTGCGCGCGCCCATCGCAGCATTGAACGTCATGCGTTCGATCATGTCGCCGAACCGACTCTCGCCCGTCAATCGCGCGAGCACCTGCATGTACTCCATCCAGTTCAGAAAGTTACAGTACTCCGTCACGCGCACGCAGCCGGCGGGCCCCGTGCGCTCGCGTTCCGAACTCGGCGCATAGGTGGCCTGCCAACCCATGCGATTGAGATGCATTGAATACGCCCGCAGCGATTTCGCTTTCGGGAAATCGTCTCCATTCGCAAGCGAGAGGATGCCCGGCAGCTGCGCTCGTACGGCGTAGGCCACAACGTGGTAGGCACCCTCTTCAAGTGAAAACGCATCAAAGCAGCCCGTGCTACTCACAGGAGCGAACGTCGCCGTATGGGGGCGCCAACTGGGGTACGCGTTCAGCCATTCCGCATAGTCTTCGCAAAACGCCAAGAGACGCGCGTCGCCCGTAAGGCGATACACGGCCACCATTGGCCAGATGATCGTGGGCGCAACGTAGCGCGTCTTGTTATCGCCGTCCCATGTCCGTGTGAACCAGAGGAGCCCGCGATGAACAGCATCGAGAATACGTCGGTCGCCCGTACGCTCGTAGTCGAGCAGAAACGCACGGTAGACGAAGTGGCACCCCCAGGCGTTATAGTCTTCAAGGCGATTGTCCGTCTTCTTGTACGCACCCAGATATCCGTCCGGTTCCTGCAAAGCGAAGGCGGCCTCGCGCCATGCTTCAAATTTTTCCAGAAGTTCCGGATCGTTCAGCGCCCCCGCGAGCATGATCTGCCCGAGACGATATTCGCCCGCCATCTCGGCGCACCAGCCGGGATTAGCTCCCGAACCCCACTGCTTGCACCCCGGGATGGTGGAGTCGTAGTCGCGCGTGGCATAAGGCTTTTCAAACTGGTCGGGGTCAAATTCGCCGAAGTGACCGCCCATGCCCGCCTTGCTGCGTTCGAGCAGTGTCTGAATCCAGCCCGTTGAGGTGATCGATCCGAACGGCAGGGGGATAAGCTTCGCCCGTTCGGGCGGACGTGGACCGGCACGGGGCTGGGACATTTCCACCACCGTCAGCTTCTTTACAGGCCCTTGCTCCTCAGTACGAGCCTTCAGGAACCGGCTGGGAGCGAGAGGGGCAGCCGAGATACGCACGTCATCGAGGTCGCCCGCAAAACGAAACTTCTCATTCGCACGACTGCCGAAATAGAGACGAGCCCGTCGAAGGGGTGCGGCAGCCGTATCAGCATACGCACGGTTCTGCGCCTGCTCTGCACCATCGAGGTAGAGGCGACAGAGAGCATCTCCTTTCGCAGCAGTCTCGTAGACGAAAGCTACATGGTGCCACACACCGTCTCGCAAGGAGACACCCAACACCTCGTCGATGTGACATCTCTGACGTGTCTTGAACATGCTGCGCAGTTTTGACGTCGCCGTCTCGTCCACGTTCACATAGAACGCCCCGGCGTTCTCGAGCAAGGAGGAATCAGACGACTGTTCCAGTACCATCATACACCCTGCGGGTGCATCCGCAGGGATGCGCATCCAGAATTCGACTGTAAAGCCCTCCCGGCACGTACGCAGATCAAGCGGCAGACTTGTTGCACAAGTAGCTTTCCCGTCGAAGCGTGCCGCTCCGTCCACGAACGTCACGCCACCATCCGCCACGAGATCGTTACCGCCATGCACGTCTCGCACGCCCTGAGATCCGAACGGCCAGTAGGATGTCGTCCCCGCGCCACATACAAGCGAACCTGCCAATACACACACACCAAAAATCTGTTTCTTCATCTCTCCACCTTTTCGTCTCTGTGTTTAACGGATGGTAATCACAGTGCTGCACGCTTGCGAACGTTGCATGAGGAATTGGCTGGGTGTGAGCGCCGCGCCTGTAATACGAACGTCATCAATCTCGCCCGTGAAGGCAAATTCCTTCGTCCCCGCGCGAACGCCAAAATTGAGAAATTCAAACGGCATCGGCGCATTGTCATCGCACTTCGTCGTATCATGGACGGCGGCACACGGTACAGAATCGACATAGAGGATGGCACGCTCATCGCCAAATTTCGTCTTGTCGACAACCACCGCGTAGTGATGCCATTGACCAGCGTTTATCACCTCAGCAGAGACGTCGCTGTTGCTTTTATGTCGTAACACCCCAGTCGGATACTCAGCAAACACACTCGTTGAATAGTATTGGTAGGCCTTGCCTTCCTTGAAGAATGTATAGAATGCCCCTGGCACCTCGTCTGCATTCGACGAGAACTCGGTGACGATCATCGTACGCCAAGGTTCGGACGTCCGTGCGTAGAACTCAAACGTGACTGCGTCGTGCCCCCGCAGGTCGATTTTTGAAAGCGTGCGAAGAATCGTATTCGTATCGCCTGTAAAAGACATCGCATCCCAGTTCTTCAGGTACACGGCTCCGCCGCCATTTGTAAGAGAGTGGCCGTTTCCACTCTTGTCCGCCAGCGGATCGCGTGCATTGAACGGCCAGTAGGCGATCACTTCCGACACGACATCGACCGTAGGCGCAGTGAGAAACTCCGCCGGCACAAGTGCACGGCCCGTGATGCGTACATCATCAAGTCCGCCTTCAAAGTCATAATCGTTGTTGACCGAGAACTTGCCGAGCGTAAGGATGACATCGGAAAACGCATCCAGATTATGCGCAGCATAACCCGTATGCTGATACATCTTGGCACCATCCACATAAAGCCTCGCGAAGTCATTGTCATGGCGACGTCTGTCAACGACAAGTGCCACATGATGCCAGTTCCCGTCTGTGATGTCCGGACGCCCTTGATCAACATTTGATCCGGAATATGAAGCGCGCACCCCAGACCGTGTGTAATTTTGCTCGATTCCGAAATAGAACTCACCGTCAGTCGAATAGGTACCGCTCTGCACGAACATAGCGTCCTTCATCGTGGGCACCTTTACGAAGCATTCCACCGTAAACGCCTCGCATTTTGAGAACGGAAGCTTGCTCGCCGTCTGAAGCATGCCGTGATTCACGCCGAATGTCGCAAATTTGTTTGTGAAGATCACATCGCCCGTCACGGTGAGGTCGCATGAGTGGCCACTGGTATCAGCAGCCGTTCCGTCGTTGAACGTCCAGAAGGCCAGTACGCCTGTCTCTACAGGATACTCGGTACGCGGCGCAGCATTCGCGTTCAAAAACTGGATCGGCTCAAGGGCCGCCGCCGAAATACGCACGTCGTCCATCTCGCCCATAAAGCGGGCACCGCCATTCGGCATGGCCCGGAAGCCCAGATATAGCCGGTCGCGGCCGAACAGCGTCGGCCCCACCCCCTTGTCAAACCCACCGAAGGTGCTGCCTGCGAGTTGACCGTCAATATAGAAGCGTGTCCAGTCGGATCCCGACACGGTTCGATCCATCACGTACGCCACATGGTGCCATACGCCGTCCGAGAGAAGTCCCTTTGCAGCCGTCTGGATGTTGTAGCCGTCTTGCACACGAACACCTGCGCCGGGTTCGTCGACCTTCATTTGACCAGATGACAGCACGAACGAACCCGCATTGTTGTTGTAATTCGCACTCATCTCAATGAGATTCATCGGCGCATTCGTCACGACTGTCTTAACACGGCACTCCACCGTTATCGCATCGAAAGGTGTGAGATCAATCGGCCAATCCGTCAGAAGTCCGTTCCGCCTCTTGAAGACGGCTGCGCCGTCCTGTGGGTCCACATCGTTCTTGTAGGCGGGATAGAGCGTGAAGGCACCCGTTTTGTCTTCCAACCACCCCCCGTCTCTCCCATCCGAGGTAAACGTCCAATGCGCAAGCGTGGGCGATTTTGCAGGCGGATCTGGAATTTCGTAGGACGCGGAGTCGTCTGTACGCGTCATGTGGAATTCGTTCGTCGTAAACGCTCCGCTCGTGATACGCACATCATCCAGTTCGCCCACGTACTTGAACATGGCATTGGAACGGCTACCCAGATAGAAGTAGGCATTGCGCAGGTTGTCCCAATTCGGCACGTCGTATCCGGGCGTAACGTCGCAGAGGTTTCCGTCCACGTAAAACTTCATGCGCTCCGAAACGGTTCTCTGAGGCGATGCGACAAGCGCCACATGGTGCCATTCGCCATCGTTATACGAGGTGTCGCTCGCGCTGTCGCGGATGTAGAATCCACCTCCATCCGGTTTGATCATTCCACGCAGATGTCCCGAGCCGACTCCGCCGACCTCATTCACGCTTACGTAGAAGGCACCGGGCATAGGGTGCGCGCCATGGCTGGCTAGCTCCGTGTGTTCTATCAGCATTTGCAGGGCTGTCGATGTCGTTTTGATCCAGAATTCGATCGTAACGCCATCTGCGCAGTCGCGCAAATCGAGTGGCCATTTCGTGGAACATTTCATCTGGCCGCCGTCGAACTGAACGGCACCATTTGTGAAAGTCAGACCCGTTGCTACAAGATCGTTTCCGTTCCCCGAAACATCTGCCCCGCCACATGCGCCGAACGGCCAAAAGGCGATCGTATCACCACGCACGCGCTGCAGGAATTCACTCGTGTCGAGCGCTCGGCCCGTGATACGAACCTCGTCCAATTCGCCGATGAATTTAAATTTAGCATTCGCGCGTGAACCGACATAGAGTTTCTTGTCCGACGGGAATGTCATGGCTGCAGAAGCCGTATAAGAACCGAAGGTTGCCTGTTGTTCACCATCAAAATAGAGCTTGGCCTGATCCGCGCCATCAGCGGTACTCGTCACTACGAGCGCCGCATGATGCCACGCGAAATCATGCATCGCATTCGGCGGAGTCGTGTCCTGATTATGGCCGTAGGCACTGATAACGCGAAGAGACGACAAAAGACTGCCGGCACCGCTCTCGTTTAGATCAAGATAGAACGAGCCATTCACCAGACCGCTATCCTCACTCAACTCAAGAATCATCTGCAGAGCCGACTGCACATCGGGCGTGCGCACCCAGCATTCCACCGTGTAGGCGCTGTAGGGCGAAAGATCGATCGCGCCAGTGTTGAGTTTCGTCTGCGTGCCGTCGAGGACGAGTTGTCCTTCGTAGCCGATCGACACGCCCGTCCCGAGAAAACTACCCGAACCATTGGATACGAGATGATTTCCGTTGCCGGACATGTCCTTCAGCTCATGTGCGCCGAACGGCCAGTATGCGATAACATCACCCCCGCTGGCGGATGCGACGCAACATGTGAACGCGAAAGTTACACCTATAACAAACTTTTTGCTGATCATAGAAGCCAATCTCCTTCACCGGTTTACCACAAGTGTACTGCATTCCTATTTTGCAAACGACCAACGAGAATTTCCCCAGCGTTTATTTCCGCTCCAAAGGCGGCGGTTTGCCCGTGCGTTCTTGATAGTCGGAACGGCTGGCGAGCGCTTCATCCACGGTGAGGTAAACCACCTTGCCGTCGCGCCAACATGGCACGGGGATGCCGGTTTGGCGGTATTCCTCGATCGCTTTCCAGGTTGCCTCGTCCATCGCCTGCACGACCAGCCGAGTTTCTTCTGACATCACAGGTGTCATAGGATTGTCTCCAGTTTCATTTGGGCGAAGCGCACGGTATCGTACACGAGGGCTTCACTGTTTTTTTCATAGATTAAGACGGGCTTCATTCCCGAATTATCGAAGATGCAGATTTTGTCCATGACGGCGGCATAGGCTTTAAGATTCTTCAACGATCGGTCATACCGCCGCCTCACGTCCTGATCGGGAACCGCGTGTCCTCCCGTCGCAATGCGTTGTCGGATACGGGAGAGGAGCAACTCGCAACTGGGGGTCCAGAGATAGTACAGGTGCAGTCGGTAACCGGTTGAGCGCAGGTTTTTCAGCAATTCCAAATAGCCGAGGCCGGAGAGTGTGGTCTCAAATCCGAAATCCTTTTTCGCTGCCGACAGGGCGGCGATCCGTTCCAGAACAAGACGCCCGGCCTTGACAGCAGCCCGTGTCGCATCAAAAGGGGAGAGGCCTAGTGCGATCAGGTCGGGGTTGACAAACTCCAGACACTCCGCGTAACGCGGTAAAAAATGCAATGCGAACGTGGATTTTCCTGAACCGTTCGCGCCGGCGACTATGTGGCAGACAGGCCCGTCGGATAGATGCGAGTCGCAGCGAGACTCCCGCACGGTTCTTGTTGACGGATCAGTCGGCAACAGACATTCCGGCACGCCGATATCCGAGAGGATTGCATCAATCAACGCGCCTCGGTCCACCGGTTCGTTATCTGTCCCTCCAGGGGCAACAGTGTACAGATGGGGGTGCCCTATGTTCTCGCCCGTTTTCATAACACGTTCCCAAAAACAGCACAAGGTTACACGTTTTCGGGCTCTCTTGCCAGATGTCTGATTCCTAACCACCTGAGAGCGCCTCGTCCAAGAATGCGCGGAGGTTCGCAGTCGACACGCCCGGCGGCAGGCCGCCGCCGCAGGAGAAGATCACGCGCGTATCATCCGCCACTGCCGTCTTCATCGCTGCGACATGCTCGCGCACCATGTCGGGCGTTCCGGCTGCGAGGACATCGCGCGGCGGAATGTTGCCCAGCAGTGCCACTTCAGGCCCCGCCAGCGAACGGATCTCTGCGAAGGTGTGTTCAAAGCTGAAGTTAAAGAGGTTCACGCCGATGGCGGCCAGTTGCGGCGCGCAACCCAAACCGTTGGCATCGTTGTGGAACAGGCGGATGTCGCTGTCGATGGCGTCGAAGACCCGCTTGAGGTACGGTGCTGCGAACGAGGTCACATCGTCTGGGCCGACGAACCCCACGATGTCGTCAAGCAGCATGACCCCGCGGATCGTGGGGAACGTCGCGGCCTGTAGCTTGATCCAGTCTTCCAAGAACGCTGTGATCGTGTCCAGCATGGCGTGCGTCCCATCAGGGTCGAGTTGCATGGCCATCAGGAACTCGGTTGTGCCCATCAAGAACGAGGCGATGTTCAGCGGGCCGCGCGCCACCGCGAAACGGATCGCGTGGCCCTCGGCTTCAATCGCGGGCTGCGCCCGCACCAGACGGCGCAACACGAACGGCAGCAATCCCGCAGCGTTCGGGTCCGGTTTTTCCAGTACCGGTGCCGATTCGCTACAGCGCGCGATCGGTTCCGCGAAGGGCAGTTCGTTCTCGTACCAGATCAGGCGGGTACCGAACGCAGACGGCTCGGTACACATCCCGTATTCCGACCAGAACCCCGGTATGAATATCGCCTCCGGAAACGTACGGATCGCCTTCAGGTTGGTTTCCAGCCAGACCTGCTCCGAGGCGAAATAGTCGAGGACCGTCGCTTGGCCGCTCCACCCCGGCAACCATGGACTGTCCGCGATGAATCCGCACAGTGGTTGCTCAAGCCGTGCTCCTTGCACCACCGCCAACAGCATCTCCCACTGAAGCTGAGTCATGCGCCACTCCTCGAAAGCCGTTCGTACGCCCGGCGTGTGCCGTACGGCGCACGCTCCGCGCGGGCCAGCATGGCATTCGCCGCATCATCGTTCACGAAACGCTCGGCCTTGGGATCCCATGTCAACTTGCGTCCCAACTTCATGCCGATGTGCGCCAGCAGGCAGGCGCTGCACGAGCGGTGTGCCGTCTCGGCCGGCACCAGCGACTCGGCGCGCGATCGGATACAATCGATCCAGTTCTGGTGGTGCTGGCCACGGTGGCGGTAAAGCTTCACGTCGTTGTCACCGATCTCGCCTTCCAGCAGTTTCGGATCGCTCGCGTCGAGCGGTTTCAGGGTGCGGCCTGATGAATCAGGATCGGAAGCGGTGACCTTTTGCGAGCCGCGGCTCACGAAGATCCATCCCTTCTCGCCGATGAAGCGTATGCCGTTCGGGAACTTGTCCCAGACGCGCATCGACGTGCCGTCAGCGTAGGTCAATGTCACATCATAATCGCCATGCACGTCCCACAGTCCACCGGTATGAAAAACACCTTTGCCTTCGATCGCCACCGGTCCGGTCGCTTCCCAGCCCATTGCCCAGTGCGCGATGTCGAGGTGGTGCGAGCCCCAGCCCGTGATCATGCCCGCGCCGAACTGCTCGCAGCGCAGCCAGCCCGGGCGCGAGGTAAGCTTCGGGTCGTCCTGCTTGTGGACGCGGTCTTCGGTGTAGGGCACCTGCGGCGTGGAGCCCAGCCACATGTCGTAGTCCAGATTCTTCGGCACCGGCATGGTTTCCGTCCGACCACCGCCCGGATCGCCGGGCAGACCGATCTCAATGGTTTTGATCGTGCCGAGACGCCCATTGCGCACCAACTCGCATGCGCGATGAAACTGCGACGAGGAGCGCTGCTGCGAGCCGAGCAAAAAGACGCGCCGGTTCAGGCGGATCGCGTCACTGAAGAGCCGTCCCTCGGTGATGGTCAGCGAAGCAGGCTTCTGCATGAACACGTCTTTACCTGCGAACGCCGCTTCCACGGCGGGCTGACTGTGCCAATGGTCAGGCGTCGAGATCGACACCGCATCGATGTCTTTGCGCGCGATCAACTCGCGATAGTCCCGGTGCAGCCCCACGTCAACAGAGGTGCCTTTGCTGGCGTAATGTTGGTCTAGATACGCCTTGCCCAGCGCCATCCGCTTCGTGTCCAGATCGGAGAGCGCGACAATCCGCACGCCGCGGCAAGTCAGAATCCCCGGCACATCCATGCCCTTGGCGATTCGCCCAAAACCGATCTGTCCCACTTGGATCGTCTTGCTCGGTGCCTCTTGTCCCAGCACTCGCGCCGGGATGATCGACGGAAACGCCGCCACCCACACCCCCGCCACACCCGCCTTGATCACCGTTCTGCGTGTCATCCGTTGCATCGTGTCGCCCTCCTCGTTTGGACCAACGTCGCCTTAAACCAACGTAGGAGACTACTTTAGCGGACATGGACGATGTTTTCCACTCAAACGTTTCTGCGGAAGCGCCTGAATCCTGAAGTACGTTGGCGCTTTTGCGGCCAGGCGATGCAGAACCCTTCAAGGCGGCGCATCATCACTTCGCGTCCTTTGGGCGTGATGGAAACCATCCGGTAGGCGTCGGGCGTGACCGCCACGCATCCTGCGCCATGCAGGGCGTCGAGCATCGCGCGGATTTGCGCCACGCTCTTGTCGGGCATCAGACCGTAGGTTGAAAGCTGGTCTAGTGCGTGCCGCGTCAACGCCTCGTTGTTTTCACCGCGCAGGACTTGAGCGATGCGTTGTGCGCCAAAGCGTCCCTTCATGCGGGTCACGCAACTCAGAACCTTCTGGACCTCGATCCATTGTTCTTCGGTCAACTCGGTCGGCGGGTGCGGCGCACGGTACTGACAGCGATCGCAGGCGGAGCAGGATGCAGACGATGACTGATCTCCGAAATAGTTGAGCATGAAGGCGTGGCGGCAGCCCGGATGATCAACGAAGCGCAACAGCGTTTCCAGCTTGCGTTCGTCGCGTTGGCGTTTCTCATCAAGTCCCGCCGCCAGGCGCTTGAGTTCTTTGAGGTCGGGGTCGGGGTTGGGCAGCAGGCGCGTCGTATAAGCACGGTTGCCTGGCAGGATCTCGCGATCAATCAGGCGCGCGCGCTCGATCAAGCCTAGAATCGTCCGCACCTGCATCTCGTTGCTGATGCCGGCCAGCACGGACCATTGCTCGATCGACGCCGTGACCGGCTCAGCCTCGCATGCGTTACGTACTGTCTGCCAGACCGCGAGAATGGCATCGGAAGAAGGGTTCGCGCCGTCGATGAAAAAATGCTGCGTATGCACGTCGGCGAAATTGAAAAGAAGTTCACACCACGCGCTCGCGCCGTCGCGTCCCGCGCGACCGACCTCTTGGTAGTACGCTTCCAGACTGCCGGGGATATCCCAATGCACAACGAAGCGGAGATCGCTGCGGTCAACCCCCATGCCGAAGGCGTTGGTGGCGACCACCAATGGTGTGGCCTCAGCCATGAAACGATCTTGCGCGGCGGTGCGCTCGCCGTCTGCCATCGCACCGTGGTAGGTGATCGGCGCGAGGCCTTCGCTTTCAAGGCGTGCGGCCACGCGATCGACCATCTTGCGCGTTGAACAGTAGACGATTCCGCAGCGATAGGTTTTTATCGCTTGCATGAGCCGGGAGAATTTCTGATGGTGTCGTGCGCAGCGCGTCACGGCCAGATAGAGGTTCGGACGCGCGAATCCGGTGACCGAGACCGTGGGCGGTTCGCGTGGCGGTTCGCCCAGCCCCAGTTGCCGCACGATATCTTCGCGCACGTCCGGCGTTGCGGTGGCGGTCACCGCCAGCACCCGTGTGCTGCCAAGCTTGTCCAGCACCCGTTTCAAATTGAGATAGTCGGGCCGGAAGTCATGGCCCCACTGGCTGATGCAGTGCGCTTCGTCGACCGTGAAAAGCGACACGCGAGCCTGCGCCAGCGCATCGGCGAACCGCCGGTTGCGGAAGCGCTCGGGGGCGACGTACACGAGCTTGTAGCGGCCGGTACGCACACCGTCGAGCCGGTATGCCATCTCGGCGCTGTCCACCGATGAGTTGAGGAAGGTCGCGGCGATACCCTGCCGCTCCAGCGCGTCCACCTGATCTTTCATCAGCGCGATCAAGGGCGACACCACCACCGTCACGTCGGGCAGCAGCAGCGCGGTCAATTGATAGCAGAGCGATTTGCCCGAGCCGGTCGGCATCACCAACACGACGTCCCGGCCCGCCAGCAGATTGAGGATCGCTTCGGCCTGTCCGTCGCGGAAGGCCTCGTATCCGAAATGCTGCCGCAATGCCTCGTGCAGGCGTTCAGGTGTCCATGGTGCGTCTGTCATCACATGCCCTCGCGTAAGTTGCGCGTTGAAAGTTTTTTAACGCAGAGACGCAGAGGCGCAGACCTACGCTTCGTCGAAACACTTTGTCGTTGGCGCAATCGACTAGGTGTTGAGACTAAGACTATTCGACTAAGAGTAAGGACTAAGTGTGTCTCCGCGTACAGCGCAGAGAGAAAGCGGTGCCGCGACCCGCGCACAGCGAGGCTCTTGTCACCGCACTCCAAATTTCTCCGCCACGTCGCGCATGGCACAACAATCACGCCGCTCGCCAGCAGTACGAACAGCAAGATCGCGCCGGGCAGTCCTAACAGGCGGTCGCCCCAGCGCGTGTAGGGCGCGTTGAGCGGTGTGTCCGCCACCGTCACCGGCGTCACGAAAAATCCGTCAAAGTCCATCGACTTACCGTTTGATTCCAGCCGCCTGACCCGTCCTACCGCATCCACGGCACACGTCACGCCGGAGTTGGCGGCCCGCACCAGCGGCACGCCATTTTCGACTGCGCGGAAGACCGATTGGTTGAGATGCTGGAGCGGCTCGATCGATCCGTTGAACCAAGCGTCGTTGGTCATCAGCACCAACAGCCGCGCACCGGCCTGCACTGCCGCGCGGCTCAGGCCCGACACGGTGTCCTCGAAGCAGATCAAGGGACCGAGCGCCAACGTCTCGCCAGCCGCGCGCGTCACATGCAGCACGCCGCCCTTGCGCCCCGGCGTACAGCTTACGCCGGTCGGCGCTAGCCGCTGAAGCACCGGTATGTGTTTGTCCAGTGGAATGTATTCGCCGAACGGAACCAGATGGTGTTTGCGGTAACGTCCTAACGCCTCGCCTGTGGCGGAGTAGAGCCAGGCGGCATTGTAGTAGAGGAGCCCCTGATGCGCGGCGGGCGTAACCGCCGTGCGCTCAAGTTCCAGCACGCCGGTCAATAATGGCGCGCCCGCCGCTGCGGCGCCTTCGCGGATGACACGCAGGGTCTCGGGCTCGTAGGGCACGGAACCCAGTACCGCCGTCTCGGGCCAGACCACCAGATCGGGACGGGTGGCACCGGCCAAGCGGGTCTGATTCACCAGCAGTTCCTGTTGGGCGCGCACGGCATCATCGTTCAGTTCGAAGACGCAGGGCGAATTGGGCTGCACCAGTGCGATGCGCCAGACCGTCGCCTGCGCCTCCAGACGTCGTGCATGCTGAATCCGCATCGTGCCCCAGTACCAGCAGAAGACCAACAGTGCGATTGGCAACATGCTTTCCGTAGAGAGCAACAGGCGGCCGCACCATCCAGGACGGGGCATAGGTTCGCCGGAACGGGGAGCTGTCAGACGCGCCATAAAAGGGGTCGCTGCCCGTTCGACGATACTCGTGACCGCGCCGTTGACGGCGACCACAATCGCCGAGACGCCGTACACGCCGAAGACAGAAGCCGCTTGGATGAGCGCCAGATTGTTCACTTGGCTCACGCCCAGAAAGTTCCAAGCAAACCCCGTAAACAACCAGCCGCGCACCCATTCGGCACCGGCCCAGAGCAACGGATCGATCACCAGAACGGCGCACACGCGACGCCATCCCGGCGCTCTCCCGGCCCAGCGCCACACGCGGCCGGAAGCGTATGCGTAGGCGGCCATGAATGCCGCGCACCACGCGGCCAGACCGAGCTGACCCAGCAGGACCAGCGGCCACGGCCCACCGTTTTTGATGATCGCCGGGAACCAGCTCAATGTTGCCACCCAGAAGATCAGGCCAGCCAGCCAGGTCCACCCTGCTGCCGCGCGAGGCGCGGTGTGACGGATCACCAGCATGATCGGCACCAGCGCTATCCAGGCGCTATCCGCCTGCGCGGCGGGCGGGAATGCCGCCCACAGCAAAATGCCGCTGAGCGCGGCCGCTGCGATGGTGAATACGATCACGGGAACACCGCCATCAGTGCATCGGCGAACAGACTCATGCCGAAAGGATTGGGATGGTTGATGTTATTCATCAGCAACGTGGAGTAGGGAATGCCCTGACGCCACAGCCGCCCCCAGCGCAGCGAGGCATCGGCCAGCGCCAGATTGTTGTCGGCGGCGAATACGCGCAGTGCCTTGACGTACGCCCGCGGGTCGTCATCGCAATGCCGTTCCTCCGTAAGGCCCATCCAGTCGGGCCGCACATAATGCGGCGTCAGGATGATCCACTCCGCGCCGATCTTTCTGAGATCGTCGCGGATGCGCCCGTAGTGGCGTTCGACACCGGCGGTGTCCAAGCCAGCGTCATTCACGAACTCTGAGACAACCAAGTCCGGTCGCGCATCGAGAACCTTCTCTTGGTAATTGTGCGGGCTCCCCGGCGGTTCGTTGAAGTAGCTGCCGGTGTTACGTCCGCCCCAAGCTTCGGTTACCAACTCGATTGTCGCCGCAGGATAGGCGGCGCGCAGCCGGCGCACGAACTGCTCCTGCCAACGGGTCTTGGTCGGCTCCGGCAGATAACCGGCGTCGGTGACGCTGTCGCCCCACGCCAGCACGCGCAACCGCCCACCGGCTTTTAGCGTTGCCATCGTTTTGGGCAACAGCCGCTCCGCTACGCCGGGGACCGGTTTCGGTGGTTCGGGATAGGCGGTCTCCAGCACGGGGAAGAGGTTGGCTGGCGTCAGGTGCGCAAGCCGTGGGGTGATCCAAATTGAGGCGAGCCGACGCTCGCCGGCTGCCAGCGGGGGCAACTCGGGCAGCGACACATGCGTATCCCCGCGCCGTAATACGATGCGACGGTCCGTTGTCAGCACTACCGCATCCAGACGCATGGTGCCGTAGGTGTAAGCGATCCGAACCGGCGTATCGGCACCGATCGCGCCGCCCTCGAGACGTCCTACGCAGCCCCAGCTTATCTCCGCTTCGTAGTCGCGTCCCCGCGTGTAGGTGACCGTGCCCGCCGCGTTCATGACCTTCAGGGATTCCGGGTCAAGCGCGTGCCGCACCGTACACTCCTGCGCCCGTACGCCGTTCAGCTTCGCACCGCGCGCATATTGCGCCGCCTTGGGCGCGTAGAGCGGCAACCGCGGCATGGCTTCGGCCTCGACCCGCACGATCTCCGCTGGCGCGATCGCCAGCGTGGCGGTTATGCCTTTGGCTTCGACCTTCACCTGCCAGTCACCCGTCACGGTCAACTCAGCGGCAGGCCCGGCACAAACCACGCCGCCACACATTACACACAGACTCAATACTGCTCGCCGCATATTCCCTCGCCTCATGGAATTCCTTTTTTCGTCACTATACGGCGGCGCGGGACAGCCGTCAAGCGTGGGGTTGGGGCGCAAACAATTGCGCGGATGACAGAGGTATACGAGTCGTACGCATGACATTGGGTTTCAGGTTTCGTGCGCTGTTTGGCTTTTTCAACGCAGAGGTGCAGGGACGCAGGGAGCCAGGCTTCATTGCATTGCGCGAAATGCAGTATTATTTTTTCGCATTTTGCGGTATGCTTTCTTGGAAATCTGCTACATTGCAATTGCGGGCTGGTTTTTACACGGGCGTAGAAGCACAGAAAAGCTACAATGTGAACCGGAGACTAAGCGAAAGGAATGGTCATGAAACAGACACTCATAGCGTTTTGCCTCACACTGCTGGTCGGCGCATGGGCCGCTTCGGCCGCCATGACAAACGAATTCTACGTGGCTGCGGGCCAGACGAAGACGGTGAAGGAAATCGTCACCGCAAACGGCTGGTCGTGGGCGGATGACGACTGGCTCCGGAAGACGGGGCCGGGCGAACTGACGGCTTCGGCAGATTACAAAGATACGAAGATCAACCTGCTCATCGAAGAAGGGTCTTATGCCGTCCCAACAATTGTCCACACGAGGGGAGGGAGGCTAATCATCAGGGACGGCGCGACGCTTCGCGTTGGCGGTATCCAAAATGCAATGGGTGGCGACTGGTATGTTTCCTTCGCCGGTCACGGGACGGGGCAGGGCGATAACCTCGGTGCGATCAGCGTGGGCGGCGCTTTGATGAACCCGATTTTTGGCACGGGCACCATCTGGGACATGGCGTCTGACGCGACGATCTACAGCTATGGTACGATGAATGCGGTTTTTTCGGGTTCGAGTGCGGGTAACGGTCCGACCCTCAATATGAACGGCCGCACGCTGACCCTGCGCGGCAAGGATGTGAACGCCGTGTTCCGTCCGCGGTGGTATTGGAAGATCATCAATGCGGGACCGATCATCGTGCGCAACGGCGAGTTTGCCCGCCACGACACGACGAACGACTTTACGCCCAATATCCCGCTGGTCTCCTTTACAGAAGGCGCTGTGATGGCTGCGTACGGGACATCCTCTCTCTGGGGGAAAGTGGACGCCTTCTCGTTTGAGGCGGGGACGTCGCTCGCTAAAGGGAAGCAGGGCGTATCGGGCGTAACCTTGACGATGAAGAAGGCGACAGGGCCGGTGACTATTTCGTCCGATGCCACCGTGACGATCTCCCAAGAGTTCGGCGTACGCGGAACGGATCTTGTGAACGGGAAATGGCTCACGTCTGCCAATGTGCTCACGTTCACAGAAGGGTGCGAGCTTTCATTCGCGGATCTCGGCGATCTTGCGCTGTCGGCAGGGACGGTCTACACAGCGGCCACCTCGGTAGCTTCCATTGCGGGTGTGCCCACGCCTACGGGTGATGCCGCGATGCTCTTTACGGTGGCGAACACCGGCTCAGCGCTCACGCTCACGGTAAAGAGCGGCATCATTGACGTTGTTCGCGACTGGAACCTTCAGACGAACGATGTAAATGCCGCCGCGAACAACACGGCAGCCGTGGCAGCGCATGTGGCGGAAGTCGTGGACGGTACGATCCTCTATTTTCCGTCTGGTGACTACTGGTTCACGGACACGCTCGACCTTTCGTCCGTGACGGCGACGAACGTAAGGTTGTGGAATCCGGCGGGAACAGCCAGACTGCGCGGCGGTGTCAGGCTGGGTGCGGCGTCGAATGTGACGGTGGACGAGCTTGTGTTTTCGGGGTGCGCGGGGCCGGCGATCGTGGCGACGAACACGGCGGGACTTACCGTCACGGATTGCACCTTCGACAAGGTGGAGGGCTTGTATGAGGACGGCAAGAAGTATCTCTTCGCTGCCGTGAACGTGACCGATTTCAACGTGACAGCAGGTACCTATGTGACGGATGGCATGCAGTATGACGGGCAAGGATTCTTTGCGGGCGGCACGCAAGCGGCGTTGAGCGAAGCGTACGCGGATGCCGTCGTGGTGCGGGTGACGGCTAAAGAGCACTGGACGTGGTGGTTGGAGACAACGAACCGGCTCGCTCTCGTGCCGGCCGCCTACAACGGCAAGACTTGGCGGAAGATCGGCGCGGGCTCTTTCGACTCCAACAACACGGGCATTCGGGATGTCGGTATTGCCGCTGTCGAGATTCTGGAGGGTGCGTTCGTGGTGCGTGGTAACGATGCCTGTCTGGGCGTGGCGTATGGCCCCGTGCGCGTGCATAGCGGAGCAACGCTGACGCTCGCAGAAGCCGGGACTGCCGCCAACAGCCGCAGCATCAGGATTGCGGGCAGCGGGTCCGGCGCGGCTTTTCCTGCTGTCCGCTTTACGGGGTCGGCTATCTGGAATAAGACATCTAATGTGCGTTGGATATTGGAAGATGATGCAGCGATGTATGCGTCGATGACGGGCGAGGATGGCTCATTTCTGCGGGGTGCCATTGAGATGAATGGGCACACGCTGACGCTGAAGGGCGTGACGGATTCTCACTTCCGTTCCGGACGCACGTTTCAATGGAATGGCGGCGGCACGGTGATTGTGGATCAAACGACGCTCTCCGCCTCTTCGGCTGATGGGTCGGGTTACGTCATCAATGATGGTCTTACCCCCACATTCATCTTCCAGAACGGCGCGAAGTTCATTCCGGATAACACGGATATCTTCACTCTCGTGAAGAATTGCTCGTTCGCCACCGGCACGCAGATCAGCGACAAGGAAGGTGAGACGTCCGCGCTGTTCAATGACTTCGCAGGCAATCCGACGATTGCGAATAACATCACGAATCTCACCATCAATGGCACCTACACGCTCACGGCGGCGGCCATGACGGCGGCGACACCGGAGGTCCCCACGATGGCGGGCACGCTCACATTCGGACCGGACGCGACGTGGGCGGTCGACAATCTCGCTGCCCTCGAACGCAAAACGTACCCGATCTTCACGGCCACGGGCGGCATCGAGGGGAAGCCGGTGGCGGCTGGCGGTATGGATGAGGGGTGGGGTGTCTTCAAGCGTGGCGCAACCCTCTACCTCGGTCCGCCGCAAGGCCTCATAGTTGTCATTAGGTAAGCAATGAGATCGTTCACATGGCTGATGGTTGGCGTGTTGGCGGTGCCGGTTGTAGCGGAGACGCAATCTACGGAACGTGTCTGGCCGGGCGCGGGCGCAAAGCTTGAAGCGCGGCATGGTACAACGATCGAAGAGCGCGACAACGTCGTCTATGTACAGACGGGACGTTGCCGACCCAAGACATGGCCGAACGTGGCGTTCGTCTTCCCGGCTCCGCGCGATCTCACACAGGTGCGGGCGGCCCGCATGACCTTTACGAACTGCACGGACCGGGCGCTCTATATCGCGATCAAGGTGAAGGGGCGGACGCCGCAGGGGCAGTTGCCGGAAGGCGGATGCAGCGTGCCGGCGCACGGCGCGCGCACGAAGGAGTTGCGGTTCTTCTCGACGGGATGGGTGTTCGACAAGGACCCGCACCTGCTCGGGCTCAAGCGCAATCCGCGCGTGGGCGGCAGTGCGTCCTGTTCGCTCGCGCAGGTGACGGAACTTGTCGCCTACATTTCGGCCGAGGACAACGTGCGCTTCGGCGTCTCGGACGTTGAACTGGTCACGGGCGGCCCGGTCGCGCGTCCGCCGACCGTCCTGAAAGTGGATACGTTTTCGCCGTGGGTGGATGCGTACGGCCAGGCCAACTTCGCCGAGTGGCCCGACAAGGTCCATTCGCCGGAGGAGTTTCGTGCGCATGCCGCTGCCGAGGATGCGGCGCTTGCGGCTCGTCCTGAAGGCATCCCCGGTGCCAACCGCTTCGGCGGCTGGGCGGCGGGTCCGCAACGCGCGGCCACGGGCTTTTTCCGCACGGAGAAGGTAAATGGCAAATGGTGGCTGGTGGACCCCGAGGGACGCCTCTTTCTTTCGCATGGCGTCAACTGCGGCTGGGAGTGCGCGCCCACGGGCATCAGCGGACGCGAGAGTTATTTCGAAAAACTGCCGCCGCGTGAAGGGCCTACCAAGCAGTTCTGGAAGTACTTCAAGAAGCCGGTGTTCCGCAACTACTACGGTGATCCCGCGAATGCACCGTTCTGGGCGTTCTCTTTCACCAGCCACAACCTTTGGTTGAAGTATGGCGATTACTGGCAACGGAAGAATGCCGAGATGGCTCAGCGCAGGATGCGCGCATGGGGTCTCAACACGCGGACAGGGGGCTTCCCCGGCCTCACGGAATTGCCTCGGCGCATTCCCTATGTGACCTCGATCGGGCCGCAAAGCCGTCCGATCGTCGGGGTGGACGGCTACTGGGGAAAGTTACGGGATCCGTTCGCGCCCGAGTTCGAGACGAGTTGCCGTGCAGAGGCGCAGCGCATGCGCACGTGGGGCACGAATGAATGGTGTCTCGGGTGGACTTCTAACAACGAACAGTCGTGGGGAGCGAACGGTGTGGCGCTCGCGCGGGGCGTGCTCGCTTCGCCGGACGACCAGCCCGCAAAGGTGGCGCTGCTCAAGATGCTCGTTGAGAAGGGAATGACCACGAACACGGTGACGGACGCGGTTCTGCGCGAACTCGGCGAGGCGGTGGCGGACAAGTACTACGCCACGGTTCGTGCTGCGGTCAAGGCGGTGGCACCGAACCACCTTTATCTAGGCGACCGCAACGACAAGCGGAATCCCGAGGTCTTCCGGGCGGCGGCGCGTCATCTGGATGTCATTACGGTGAATATCTATGACCAGCGTCCCACTGTTGCCCTGCCCGAAGGTGCCGAGGACAAGCCGTTTCTGGTGACGGAATTTCATTTTGGCTGTTACGACACGGGCTACTTCTACGCCTCGCTCATCCCTGTGGAAGATCAGCGCACACGGGCGGCCTGTTACCTGGAGTATCTGCGCACGGTGCTGGACAGCCCCAACTATGTGGGCGCACATTGGTTTTGTTGGCGAGACTGCCCGATCACGGGCCAACTCGGCGAAGGAGCGAACGCGCAGTGCGGACTCGTCTCCACGTCGGATGTCCCGTACACGGAACTTGTCAACGCCATCCGCACCGTTGCAGGTGAGATGTACACGCGCCGCTACGGGCAGTGAATGGATTTGGATGTGTACGACAAGGTGACCGGCACGACCGGGCTCTTTGAGTGAGGTGTGCATGAAACGGATTCTGCTGTTCTCGGTATTGTGTGCTGCCACCGCGTTTGGTGTGACGGTGACGCCGCGCATCACGAACGATTGCCTGATCAATCCAGGTATGGGGCTCGTGTTCTACCACTTCGCGAATCGTTACTGGGCGTACGGGTCGGAGTTGGAACCGGGCGACACGATGGAGTCAATCCCCGGTACGAGCGTCGTCTATCTGCGCGTTCTCTGGAGCAACATCGAAGCCGAGGAGGGCGTTTACCGTTGGGACATACTTGACTCCGTGGCGCGGAAACGGGGGCGGGCTCTCGCGACGCACAGCGTCCTCCTGAAGCCCGGCACATACGACCTTGCGGTCTCGGTGGGCTCGCGTCAGGGCACGCCGGTGATCGCGCTGCCGCTGGAAGGAGCCGTGGGCGGTACACGCCGTTATGTCGTGGGCAAAATGAAGGTTGTCGAGTGAAAGGTGAAGGTTGACCTTCCCCTGCACCCTTGGTAAATGCTAGCATAAGTAACCATATAGGAAAGGATGTGTCCCCATGAAAAAAATGATACCGGTTTTGGTTCTGATGGCCTTCGGCGGGACGGGCGCGGCGTTTGCCGCCACGCGCACATGGCATCCCACGAAGAAGGGCAGTGACAATCGTTATTGGTGGACCGAAGCAGCCAACTGGCTGGATGAGGAGGGCAACACGGGTGTCCCGCAGGATGGCGACGACGTGGTGTTCGTCAGTTCAACTCAGGCATGGGGCGGTACCTCGGCGAAGCTCAACAGCTTTACCGTTGCGGGGGGCGCGTCGGGGGGCTTTGTCAATCAGACCACCATCAGGTTCCCGGGTGGATGCGAGGGCTTCCGTTTCACCGGCACGGGATCTTCAGTCTCTTGGTATTCCGTGATGGAACTCTTGGGTGACGGCGACGTGCCGTTCGATGTTCCGGCTGGCAAGTCGCTCTTCATCCAGAAGGCTTATATCCAAGGCGGTACGGCAGGAACGGACTATACGGTAGGGGCGACACTTGTGAAGAAGGGTGGGGGGACAATGTCGCTGACGGATGGTGAATGGACCTCGCAGTGTTCCTACAAGCGCACTCGGATCGAAGACGGAGTACTGTCGTTCAGATTCGGCGGAGCGGGTGGTGTGGCAGGAGCCAGGGACTTCTTCCCTAATAACCACGATTTCATGTTCGGTGGTGACGGGTCGGCGGGCCGTCTCAGTCTGTCTGTGCTCGACTTGCGGATGAAGAACGTGAAGTTTTATGAAGGACCGGACGTGATGTTTCCCGAACATGGCATCACCTGTGATTCCCGAACAAACGTCTATCTGCGTTTTACGGGCACCCCGCAACTCACCTCGACCGTTTTCAGCGGCAAGCTTTATAGTTCGGCGGGTATCAGTTGGGAGACCGAGGACGCGGCGCGCGAATTTGTGTTTTCGAACGCGGTCTCCACCACTACCGGCGGATTGATTGTCTCGAACGGCACGATGCGTCTCACAAGCGGCGCGAGCTTCTTGTCGCTGTCCAACGTGACACTGGCGGCAGACGCGACGTTCAAAGTGGAGGCGGGGGCGGGCAGCAGTTTTTGTTCGCAGTTGCTCGATCTGGAAAATGCCACGGCCGAAGTCCATGTAGGCGCGGATGTGTTGCTCTCGTTTGGGACTGTGCGTGTGGGCGGCGTACCACTCGCGGATGGTTTCTACGCAGCGGGCGACGCCGCCCTGCCGTGGCTGAAGGGGACAGGGGCCATTAATGTGGGTGCCGTGTCGCTCATTTCCGAGGATGCCGTCTACTGGGAGCGGACGGACGGCCCGACCGAGCTTGCGGCAAACACATTCACCAACTATCTGGGAGCGCGTTTCTCGGGTGACGCGATGTCCCTTACGGCGGGCGACGGTGCCCGCGCGTTCATCGGGACGGGCGGGTTCACGACGGCCGGTGACGGCGCCACCTACACCTGGGGCTGGCCCACCGTGCTCGAGGGGATACAGACGTGGGACGTGCCCGCAGGCGACACGCTGACGTTCACGAAGGACATGATCACTTTGCCGGGAGCCATTGCGCGCAAAGAGGGCGCGGGGACAATCCGGTTTGAAGGCCAGCAGACGTTTAACAATGACATGATCATCTCGAACGGCTGGGTGGAGGCGGTGGGTGATGATTCCCTTGGTGGCCCGGGCGGCACCACGACGTTTGTCATTACGCGCGAGGGCAGTGTCGCAAGCGGTGCGCCGCGCCTAGGCAAGCTGCGCATTCTCCCGGAACCGGGGAAGAATGAAGTCTCCTTCCATCGACCGATCACGTTCTGTTACCACTACTGCGACAACCTGGGTAATCTCATCACGCTTCCCGCGAACACGACGGTGAATTTCTATGGATTGATGCAGACAACCCTCGCCTCCCCGTACGGCAGTCCGAACCCTTGGCCGTGCCACTGGTTCATCAAGTGCGAACCCACAACGACGGTCCACTGGCGGGGCGGTATGTACGCCAAGCTCGACCATCATTTTAACAATGGCCACCACTACATTCACAAGGCGCTCACGGGCGGCGACCGGTTCACGGTGAACGAAAGCGCCGTGGTAGAGCTGCTGGTGCCGGGCAACACCATCGGTGCGGCGACTGGCAACTGCTCCGGCGACAGTTTTATCTACACGCGCGCCCCGTATGCGCTGGACGGCCGTGCAAGGAATCAGTTGTTGTCCTTCGCGGGGGCCACGACACTCGACCTGTGCGGCTATGATCAGGCGTTGACGATTGTTCACGGCAGCAATCCGAACGCACGTTTCGCGCAAATCACGAGTGCCACGCCCGCCTTTATGCGTGTCGTGGGCAACCAGCTCGTCGACGGTAGCGTCAACCATTCTTGCACGAACTATGTGCGGTGGACGGGTGCGGCCGGGCTTTCGGTAGAGCGGACGGCTAAGACGTATCCGGTTGTCCTGATGTCCGAGAGTTCCACTACAGGCACGCTTCAGGTGGTGTCCGGCGGAGCGGTGATGCACGCGCCGAACGGCAGTTGGACGAATGCGACGGACGTGGTGATGAAGGGAGGCGAACTGGAGGTTGAGCACTCGGCGGCGTTCGGCACGAACACAGTGGTGCGTTTCGTGAAGACCGGCAGCGCCTACGGCAAGATCAACCTCTTCGCCGGCGTGAAGCTGCCCGTGGCGGCGCTGGAAGTGGACGGCGACAAACAGAAGATGGGCCTTTACGGCTCGTCGTCCTCTGCGGCGGAGTATGTGCGCGACGACCTCTTCATGGGCGCGGGAGTTCTGCGTGTGGGTGAACCGATCGGCTTGATGATTACCATTCGCTAATGGGTTGGAAAATCTGACGATGGCGTGTTTGACAAGACGTGTCAATCAAGGATAATGGCACGAAGTTCGTTTATGCCGCTCCGGCATTTGCGGGCACGGTGATCACTTTGCGCTGACAGAGGAAAGTATGAGCAATCTGGAATTGAGCGGCAACCGGCGCGCCTTCATTGCGGCGGCGCTGACGGCCGGGGCGGCGGGAGCGTTGCCTGTGAAGGTGAGGGCGGCGGAGGCGGAGGCCGCTCCCACTCCCGGACGTGAGGGGTTGAAGGTGTGCGTGACGCCCTATTTTAAGGGCGGCTGGACGATGTACATGTTTGCGAATCGCGGCACCTCGCAGATGTTGTCGACGTTGTTCGTCTCGCCGTCCGCTAAGGTCGTGATGATTGATGGCGGTATGCCTGACGATGCCGCCTTCCTCTACGCCACGCTTCAGGCATTGGGCGGAACGGTCGACATCTGGTTCCTCACCCATGCGCACAGCGACCATTACGGCGCGTTGGGAGAGATCATCAAAAAGCCGGCATGCGGCGGCTTGAAGATCGGGCGGGTCGTCTATTCGTTTCCGCCGCTTGAGTTCATCGCACAGACGGAGAAGGCGAGCATCTCCTACGTGACGCCATTTCTTGAGAATCTCGCGCGGAGCGGGTTGCGGGTGGAGAAGCCGACCGTGGGCGGCGTGTTTGATTTCGGCGAGAGCTTGACGTTCGAGTGCCTGAACGATTACGACCTGAGCATGCGCGTCAACTCGATCAACAACGCCGGCATCTGTTATCGCGTGATGAACGGCGGCTCGTCCATTCTCGTTACCGGTGACATCGGCGTGGAGCAAGGCGACAAGCTGCTGAAGATGCACCCTCCGGAAAAAATCAAGAGCGACATCGTGTTCCTCTCACATCACGGTCAGTGCGGCGCGAACAAAAACTTTTATGAGGTCGCGAAGCCCGAGATCTGCGTGTGGCCGACGCCGCAATGGCTGTGGGACAACAACATCAGCGGCAAGGGCTACGGATCCGGTCCATGGCGCACGAACTACGTGAAATGCTGGATGCAGGATATCGGCGTGACGCGCCAGATCCTGTTGACGCAAGATGCGGCGCTCGGACCGAAAACCAGTTAGCGTATTAATGCATTCGTGTTGCCGCGCTGTGTGTGGGGAGAAACATCTACGGATGAGTTTTCTTGGAAGTTTTATGGTCAGAGAGTTAAAAATCGGACAGCGGAGAGGGAAACAGCGCAGAAAAGGGCGCAAAAAAACGAATGGGTTACGGAATAACGTTGACGGTAGCCAAACAAAGTGAAACACTGGTAAGAATTGTAAGTGCTTCTGTGCCCACGGACGGCGGGGGTGCTGTAAGACAAGGAGATCTCTCATGTTCACGAAGTATGTAATTCCTATCATGGCGGCGACGGGATTGGCGTTGGCGGCGTCGGCGTATCCGTTTGTCAGTAACAGTTCGACGGTCGAGCTCAACCAGTGGACCTACAGGTACAGGGAAGGCATGGCCAAAGCAGCCGCGTCCGGCCGACCGGCTATGCTGGTGTTTGTGAACACGGGGGGGTGCAGTTATTGCGCTAAATTGGACGCCAATGTATTCGCCGATCCCAACGGGGTCTGGAGTTCCTTTTTGAGGGCCAATCCGATGGTGCTGATCTGGGTGGATCAGAACAAGCAGTCTTACTATACGGCCCCAACCTGGAAGGTTTTGATTGACGGTAACGGCGGGGTGTGGCGCCGTGTATCATCATACCCGGAAGTGGTCATCCTGTCGCCATCGGGCGTCAGGCGCGATCAGTTCGTTGCGCGGAGCGCTCTGGGCACGGCGAGCGGGTTTATTGGGCGCGTGACCAACTCTATCGGCGG
>JAKJHA010000167.1 GCA_022704125.1 Verrucomicrobiota bacterium
GTGCCATAGACGTTCATAAAGTCCGGCCCGGCGATCGCGCTGGTGTGGCCGCTCAAAATGCTGGGGACCGTGATTCCGCTCTGCGGAAAACCTTTAACCGTGCAACTTTTCAGATCCACTGTACCGATGCATGGAGTGCCGGTCGCCGTCACGAACGAAACATCCCGCACATCATAGACAGGGTATCTGTTGGCGGTCGTGCAGCCGATCATCATTGACGTCGTGTTTGAGATGACGAGCGCGCCTGTCTCGCCGAGAATGACGCTGCGCTGGAAAAGCGGTGCGAAGTTCTTGACATCCTTCGCATCGACCACCACCGTGCCGTTGGTGATGAGGTAGTTGCGCCAGATCGCCCACGAGGTGGGGTTGGCTGAGGCCGGCGTGTACGTGCCGTGGATCGTGCCCGACCCCTCGAAGAACATCGTGAAAGAGTTGTTGTTCAGGTTGTTATCACCCGCGCCTTGGCACCCCACGTCCACTACCGCGCCGTCAGGCCACGAATAGACTTGAGCCTGCGCCCGTGTTGATACAAACGAAACGCCCGCGACCATCGCCGCAAACAAGAAACCGTAGACCGTCTTTTTCATGCACCGCCCCTCCATGCCTACTGTTCTGAAACACCATCACTTGCTCAAGATTGTTTCTACCCCAATCTCAACATCAGACACCATTGTAGCCGAGTCTCGCATATCAAGCGTTCGATTTCGGACCTGAACTTTTTTCAAACATCCTTACTTATTACTTCTCTTCCCGAACGCGCGCGCGGCTTCGAGCCAATCACGGGCGGCCGCCTCGTCGAGGATCACGCTGTACCGGATTGTCTGATACCGCTCCAACAGCGTAACAAGTTGTGCCGCACGTTCGTCGGGGAGCCGCTCCGACACGCGCCGGTGCCACGCCGTCCAACTCTCCGCAGCGCGGCGTCGCAATGGGGTCGGCAGAGCGTGGCGCGCCACGCGGGTCATAGCCTGCGTCAACTCCGCACGCAAGCGCGCCTCGGGCGTCATGCGATGCAAACGGCTCCACCAACGCAACCACGTCAGCACGCCAAGCCCCAGCGCCACCACCGCGCCGGGGACACTCCAGATCATCTGCCAAAGAAACAGAATCAGCAACTCACCGCCATCGGCCAGAACTTGCAGAAAGTTTGTGTTCCGTAGATAGGCCAGCGCGCGCCGCCATGACGCGGCAAACAGATCAAGCGCGAGCCTGAAGCGTCCCGGTCGCTGCAACGCCGACGGCCGCCCCTCCGGCGGCGTCGGATCGACAATCAGCCAGCACCCTGACGCACCGTCCCATACCTCGACCCAAGCATGGCCGTCACGTTCCCGCACGACCCAGCGCGCCAGCCAAGGGTTCCAGTCGCTACAGACAAAACCGCCAATCATCCGCGCGGGAATACCGCGCTGACGGAACATCAACGTTGCCGCGCTCGCAAAAAATGTGCAGGAGCCCTCTTTACGCGTCATGAAATCAATCAACGGATCGGGATTGGCCTTCATCCTTATACCGAGGCGGTAGGCAAAACGGGCTGAGAAATCAGCGTCGACACACCGTACCGCCTCACCGACCGAAGACGCGGTCGCGAGTCCCGCGCAAGACTCAACCCAGTTCGAGACCGCACCAGCCAGCGAACGGGGCACCTCAAGATACACCGCCGCATTACCCTCCGGTTGCGGCCATGCACGATCCATCATGCGCCGCGGATCGACCTCAATTTCGTATGCGTCCGGAAACGGCCCGTTCACCGTCACGCTACCGTTCGTCTCTGCCATCGGTACCGCGCCAACGCAACTCAGCGCCAAACAGGAGCCGGGCAGACAGAAGCCCCCCAACAGGCGCGGTGCTAAAATCTCCACCCGCCACGTCTCACGCCGCTCAGTAGCGGCCACATCCGAACGCAGCAGGTAACGCGGATACTGCGGCCGTGCCGCTCCGCCGGCAACAGCCGACGGCTCCAGCGGCACGTTGGGTTTCACTACGTCCCACCGGCCCCGGTCATACTGCAAGTAAACGTTCTCGCGCAAATACCCCGGCATATTGTCACTGCGGATCGCCGCCACCATGCGTGTCCGTTGCCCGAAATCATGCGGCACCGGCAAATTGAGATTGATATCCGACATCCGGCGTCGCGGCAGACGCTCTGAAAAAAACATCATTCCGTAGAGGCAACGTTGCACCTGCTTGATCCCGAGTCCAAGCGGTTCCTGCAACACCAATGACGCACCGGTCACAAGGCATAGGACCACCACCCGCTGGGCGAGTTCCCGCACGCCGGGCACCGCGTGCTCACGGCCGCTTCCCTGCGTCAACCGCTGTGCCATATCCGCCGTCAGCATCAACACAACCGTCCCACCCACCATCCACGGCGCGGCATCGCCCACCGCGCCCGGCATCACATCCGGCCGCCCGAGTGCGGTCATCGCAAGCGGTACACCCCCCAGCACGACCAAGGTCACCGATTGCGCCGTAGGCCGGAAAAACAACGACGTAACCCCGAATGCAAAGATGACCGTGACCACTTGATCTAACATACGGCTTTCGTCCAACGCATCATCCGGCGGTACGATCCGCTCTACATTCGCCGCCAGACAGGCCACCGTCAGCACGATCCCGCTCCAGACCACCCACCGCGCAGAACTCGGCAATGCACGGCTGCGCACCCACGCCAACACCGCAACGACCCCCGTCACTACGAGTAATCCCATCCCGGCGTCGCGGCAATACCACCAGGCACACCACAGCAGGAACAGCGCATTGAAGAAGACCGGCCAGCGGCTGCGGGTCATAGGGTGTTCACCTCCCCCCGCAACGCCGCCTTCACGGGCACGCAGACGACCTCCGGCGGCACGCCGGCACATGATCTGCCATGCGGTACGAGCAAGACCGTTTTCAGGCCGATGCCCCATGCGTCGATCATACGCGCCAGCGACGCGCGGCGATCATCCCATCGCGTGAGAATCAGACAGACGCTCTGAATCGCGTGAATCTCAGCAAGCAGCAACGGCTCCAAGGCATCCAGCGGATCAACCCGGCTCGGTTCCACCGCCGCCAGAATGTCCAGCACCGCCTCCAGATAACCGATCCGGCCCTGGCTCACAAAACGGTGAACGGTCGGCCCGGCAACCAGCAACTCAAGCACGCGGTCTGTAGTCGAGAGCGTATCGGTCACTGCAGCCGCCAACGAGAGCGCCGCCTCGACAGGCTCGGCGCGCGTGAGCCCCGCCCACAACCGTTCTGCGGTACCGCCCTCGTAGGTGTCCACCAACACGGCGGTACGCGAACGCCCCTCGGCCTGGAATTCCTTCACGACCGGTACGCCCAGCCGCGCCGATGAACGCGGGTGAACATGACGCAGGACATCGCCCTCGCGGAATTCACGGCAACCATGGAACTCCAGCGCCTCACGCGCCAGATCGCGGGAAGCCGCGAGTTCATTGCGGTTACGCATGCCCAGCGGAATCTCAAACGTTTCCAAGCGCGTATACCGCGGATAGACCGAGAGCTGGCGCTCGCGCAGCTCGGTCCGGCCCCAACGCCAGAGCCCGCCGGGAAAGGCTGAATCGACGCGCAGCGCCGGCAACGCATAGACGCCGCGCGCCAAGGCGTGACTGGTCGCGGAAACCCACTCGACGGCACCCGGCGGCAGATAGGCCAGATACGCCCGCCCGCGCCTCAAACTCATCCAATCTGAAAAGATCAGCGTGTCGATGGCCAGATCGCGCGCGCAACGCCGCCCCGGATTGCGGATCGTGTAGTGGGTCTCGAAATGGCTACCGCATTCGACACGGGGCGGCATGCGGATTTCAATCTCCAATGCAGGCCGCCAGAAGAGTCCAGCCACCATGCAAACAACAATCAGCGCCAATGCCGTAAACGCCAGGGGGAGCAAGCGATTTTCAAAACCCACCAGCAGGAACAACAGCACAGGACCCGCGCCGATCAAACCGGACAGGTAGAAGCGCGGCGTTGTGTGCGCAATCAGCAGGTAGTAGCTCCAGCACACCAACGGGAAATTACGCGCGAAGCGCGCCCGCCTGCCGTGCTGATAGCCGATCGGCGGATGGCGCAACCGGTGCCACAACCGCCGTAAGCGTGTGGCCCGGGGGCTCATGCGGGCACTGGCTCCGTACGCAGCACCTCGCGCACGACTGCCTCGCCGGTCAGTCCGCTATGCCGCGCCTTGACATCTGCCATCAGCCGGTGCGCCAACACGGGCACGGCCTGATTCTGCACATCATCCGGCCGCACGGCATCGCGCCCCGCCAAAAACGCGGCGGCCTGCGCACAGCGCCGCAAGTCAAGCGAACCGCGCGGACTCGCCCCCAGCCGCAACCGCGCGTCTTGCCGCGTGCGTGCCACCAGTCGCACGATGTAGTCGAGCACCGACGCCTCCACACCCACCTCGCGAACCGCGCGCTGCACCTGCGCCAACGCATCCGTATCCATCACCGGCTGCAGCGCATCCAGCGGACGGACACTCGTCTGGTCGTTCAGCATCTGCAACTCGTGAGCGTGATCCGGATATCCGAGCGACAGCCTCAGACAGAAACGATCGAGCTGCGCCTCCGGCAACGGATAGGTGCCGTTATACTCCACCGGATTCTGGGTAGCCAGCACCAGAAAGGGCAGCGACATCGGACGCGTCTCGCCCTCGGTGGTCACCTGACGTTCGCCCATCGCCTCGAGTAGCGCCGACTGCGTACGCGGCGACGCGCGGTTGATCTCGTCGGCCAACACGATGTGCGCGAAAATCGGTCCGGGGCGAAACGTGAAACTGCCATTGGCCGCCGAGTAGATCATGCCGCCCACGATGTCGGTCGGCAGCAGGTCAGGCGTGAACTGAATACGCGAGAAACGCGCCGCGAGCGAGACCGCCAGTGCCTTGGCGAGCGTCGTCTTGCCCGTTCCGGGGACATCTTCGATCAGCACATGACCATCGGCCAGCAGCGCGACCAACAACTGATTGATCGCCTCCTCCTTGCCACGGATCACCGTCGACAGATTTTCCCTCAGTCGCGCCAGCATACGCAATGGCGCCCATGTCTCATCCCGACTCTTTTCCATGGCGTAAAGTGTAGCGGTCAATCCCCGCCGCCGCAAGCACGCGGTTTCCAGAAGTTGAACGTTGAGCGCTGGGCGTTCTTTTGTTACGGTACCCCAAACACTTTTCACAGGAGAAGATGCAAATGCGGAAAGTTTATGGGGGAATCGGTCTGTTGCTCGCAACCACGGCGTTATTCGCGTACGCGCAGCAGACTCCGGTCGCGGTATGGCAGGCCTACGCGGATGACATGGCGCGTCGGCCGGGCATGGTGCGTTTCTACACCTTGTTCGACGATGCCACGCAGCAACCCGACCGCGCCGGCTCGGAAAACGCACTGACCTACCGTCCGTACAAAGGTGCGTCTCTCGCCACCGAACCCGGACGCATCGCCGACCGGACGGCGGTGGTGCTCGACAGTGATTATTTTGAGACCGCGTCCGTCCTCTTTCCCAGCAATGCCTTCACCGTGACCCTCTGGGTGCGTCCGCTCGGTACCGGCACGCAGACCGGCAACGGCGGCAGCGCCAATGGCATGCTGGCGTGCAGCGGCAGCGGATACACGGACGGCTGGCGTCTGGTCGTTTACGATTGGAAGACGCGCTTGGTCTCTTTTCAAATCGGACGCGAGAAGGGCGCGATCACGCTCTGCGCCAACGATCCGCTGAGCGCCGGTTTCTGGAACCACGTCGCCGCCACATGGGACGGTGCCTGCATGCGCCTCTACATCAACGGCACCCTCTCCGCCGAAAGCCCCTATAACGGCACCCTCATCCCGTCGAAATCTTCGCTGAAGATCGGTTTCGCCAACCATGGCGTGGGCTCGTTGCGCATGGCGGTTGACGAGTGCGCGCTTTT
>JAKJHA010000168.1 GCA_022704125.1 Verrucomicrobiota bacterium
CGCTACTGTCGTACGCGTGGTTTAACTCTCTTCTTATGTCCCTTAACAGACCTTCGCGGACACCACGGACACCGCCTTCGTACTGATGCTTTTTGGTGTTCCGCAAGTTTTCCTCGTAGAGCGGTTTGTAGAAAGCATAAAGCTCTGGGTTGCTCTCCTTGTAGTACTCTGGCGGCGTTCTCGGATACCAAGGCCGCGCGTTGCGAAGCGCCTCCGGGCGCTCGTTTTCCGGCGGCCATGGGACAGAACCATACCATCCTGCTTTGGGCATGACGGTGTGGTCATACGATTTATCCTGCATGCTACCGGCAACTTGAAGAATCTGTAACTGCAACTTGAAGGCGGTTTCGCGCGAATGGTGGTGGTAAATGGATATCCCTTTTCTTTTCGAGATGCCGAACATCATGCCTTTTGCCGCCTGTAGCGCCGCCACATCCTTTTCGCTTTTCGCAATCGACAGTTTCTGTGAAACGATGTTGACCACCTCTTCCTCTGTGCGGTGAATCACCTCCTCTGCCCAGATCCGCAGGGACGACGTCATCACAGATACCGCGATGATGCCCAAAATAGCGACTTGCTTGACTTTCACGTGAATCCTCCGTTACGCAGGTTTTGCCTTTGCAACGTGGTGACAACAACCCGCGCGCAATCGACATCGTGACACGGCATTACCGTACACCGTCACGGTTGTCATCGCAACCGGTTTTTACGCGAGCAATATCACTCAAAAACTGGTAGTTGCTTTACACCTGAACTCGCTTCTGACATAATCCCCATTGTTAAGCTTTTGTAAGAAGGAGGCGGAGTATGAGCGTACACAGTAGTGGGTTTGCACGGGGAGTGGTTGCGGCTTGCCTGATGGGTATGGTCATGAGCACGCGAGCGGCGGAGTGGCCGTCCGGATCGTCTTTTACGATTCCGGCGGGAACGTCCGTGACGAATGACGCGGCCCAGCCATCGATCAGTTACTTCATCAACAATGGCACGCTCACCTTCCTGCCCGGAGCTGAGGTGACGCTGACAGGTTCCGTGATAACCGCCATCGGCAGCGGCATGGACGCCTCCGGCGTTTTTGAGTGTCTGGGCGGAAAACTGCTGCACCAAGGGTCAGGATACTTCGTGGTCGGCCACGCGGGCGCCGTCGGCAGCATGACCATTGCGGCCGGGGCGGAGGTACGTATGCCACCCGGCCGTTTCTGCATCGCGCACAATGGCGTGGCGTGGCGTGAGCGACCGGCACGGGGCGACGTATCGGTGGCGGGGCTGCTCTCTGCGGATATTATCGAACTGACAGGGTATTTCCCGACAAACCTCGCGCCGCCTTATGTGCTCTCGGCAACGCTCGCGCTCGAAGAGGGCGGTGTAGTCGAAGCCGGATTGATCGGTAAGCACGATTGCGCGCGCTCGGAGATTCGCTTCAACGGCGGCACCCTGCGGGTGCTGAAGGATACGACGTCGCTCTTTGCCGGTCACGGCGTCTTGGACCTCGTCATCGCAGACGACGCCGACGCTGTTTTTGACACCAACGGCAAGACTGTCGTTATCGCGCCCAACGCACCGCCGGAGGACACGCACATCTGTCTGCGCGGACAGACCAATGGAACGGCGACAGGCAATGGCGGGTTGGTCAAAACGGGCGAGGGCACGCTTGTGTTTCGGTTACCGCCTTCATGCAATACGTTCACCGGCGCGGTGACGGTTCTCGCCGGCATGCTGGATTTGGGGCGTCCGCTGGCCGAGCACCAGACGGTGACGGTCTCGGAGGGTGCAAATTTCGTGGTACGGGACGCCGCTGACCTTGCCAAAATCACCTACCTTGGGCAAGGGGATGAACGGATGACCTACACGGTCGCCATCGACACCGACTCGCTGAACCTCACCGCCTTGAACGACCGCTACCATGACGACCGCCTGGCCGGTCCGACTTTCGGCACGGCAACGCTCAGTAATACCGTCACGCACACGGCAGGCAGCTTGGATAATCCTTTCCGGCTGCTGGGACAGGGCGGTACGCTCAACCTGACCAACACAGGGCTGGAGACTGCGGTCTTGCAGGTCGAGGGCAGCGGCACATTCAACTTTTTGAGCGACCGTGTCTTCACCTCCGCCGATGGACTTATCATCAACGATGGCGGCTACCGCCAGAGTGGCAAGTTCGCACTCGCCGATCCGAATGCCGCCACGCCTGCCGCGCTGGCATTGTCGAGTGGACAGTTTGCGGTCGCGACCGATTTTTACGTGGGCGTGACCGGCTTTGCGCATTTTGCGGCGAACGGCGCGACGATTTCGGCCGGACGCATCAGGGTGGGCGGCGGTGTGGGATATGCCGGTTCCCTCTCGCAATCGGGCGGCACCGTGACGCTAGGTGGCGAATCGTTTGTGGGGGCGGATGGCAGCACCGGTACGCTGTTGGTCACAGGCGGGCAGTTCATCGTCAACGGCAACCTGCGCATCGCCAGCAATCCGGGTCAGGACACATCGTTGCGGCCGCAGGCCAGCGTCACGGTCAGCAATGCGTTGCTGCGTTGTAACGACTTCCGGTTCAACTCATGGTGGCCGTTGGATGGTAGCGCCCGCACTGTAGAATCGGGTGTGCTGACGCTGCAAGAAGGGGGCGTGCTTGAAGCGACGTCGATTTATAAAAATGACGACCCCATTGCGAAAATGGTTTTCGAAGGAGGTGTGCTGCGTGCACGCCAGAACCACGCCAAATTCATCCAAGCCGAACAGCCGTTCGGCATATTGTATGCGTTGGCCGAGCCTGGGCAAGCGATCAATCTGGACACGCAGGGGTTCGAGGTGACGGTGCCGGATTCGCCCGGCACGCTCATCTTCTCCGGCTCGGGCGGTCTGCGGAAATTGGGAGCCGGCCGGTTGACCTTGGCTGCCGACCAGCTCAGCTATGCCGGCGACACCGAGATCATGGCGGGTGTGCTGCGCTTGGACGCGCACCACCGGCTGCCGCATGGCCCCGGCGCGGGACACATCCGCCTTGCGGCGGACACGGTACTGGATCTCAACGGCAAAAGCGATATTGTGAACCGTTTAATCGGCAGGGGACGCGTGCTGAACACCAACGGCCCCGCCACGCTGGGTGTGCTGGCGGACGGTTCTGACGACACATGGGGGCGCGCATGGCTCAGTGGAGCGATCTCGCTCGAAAAACATGGCACCGGTACGTTAACGCTTGCTACCGGACAGGCGGCTCCGGCGGATCTGACAGTTGTGGAGGGCTCAGTTGTGCTCGTCCCCTTCGACGGCTTTCCGTTCTACCGCTTCAAAATTGAAGGTGTCAAAAACCCAAGTTCAGCCGATTCTATGCAGTTTGCCGAGATTGCGCTTTTCAATGAGGGAGTGGACGTCACGACGAACCGTATCGGCATCGCCTATGACCCGACTGGCGGCATCGGCTTTAGCTCCGAGAAAAATGCATTCCCGCCGGACGAAACACCGGAAAAGGCGGTCGACGGCATCGTGCCGCCCAACACGACCGTGAAGAGCAAGTGGCTGGATTATCGCAGTAAAGCCTCCCGCAGTGCGGAAGACAAGGAGCGTGTCTGGCTGCGCATTGATTTCGCCTCGGCGCAGCCGATCACGCACTACAACTGGGCGACCGGCAATGATATTCCAGCGCGCGACCCTGCGGCGTGGCGCCTGCAGGGCAGCTACGACGGCGAGACGTGGGTCGATCTCGATGTGCAGAGCGGGTTCAGTGCGCCGAGCACACGAAATGCGTGGGTATCACCCGACGGTTTTCCCGTAACCCCCGCGCACACCGCCGATATCGTGAGCGACACGGGCGTGGTCACGGTGAAGGAAGGAGCCTTGCTGTTTTTCAACGGCGTCGCGGAAACGGTCGGTGCGCTGGCGGGGTATGGGACGGTCATGATGAATGGCATGGACCTGACGATCGCGTCACCAGACGGACACGCCGCATTTTTTGCGGGCAATATCGGTGGAATGGGAAGTCTGATCAAAACCGGCACCGGCACTCAGGTGCTGATCGGCACCAACACGTATACCGGTGCCATGATCGTGCAACAAGGAGCGTTGCAGATTCAAAACATTGTGCCGTTCCGCTGGTTCCGCTTCACCATCATGAAAAACAAGTTAAATTCCACCACGACCCAGCTTTCCGAGCTAGCCCTGTACGATGTCGACGGACAGCGCCAGAACGTCGGACTTGTGGCCGGTGTTTCTGTCGCTGGGCTTTTGCCCGGCCAGTTTGCCACGCCGCAGGAGTATTCGGTCGGATCGCCGGGTGAAGTCGTTTCCAACCTGTTCGATCAATCGACCGCGACAAAATGGTGCCTCAACAAGAACGTACCCGCCGTCGACAATCCGGCGACGCACCGGATCGTGGTCATGCGGCTGCCGGAGAACGCACCGGAAATCGTCTCTTACAACCTCTGCACGGCGAACGATGCCCCCGAACGTGACCCTGTGACGTGGACGCTCGAAGGCAGCGTGGACGGTAACTCGTGGATACTCGTCGATAGCCGCGCGGATGTTGTGCCGCCCAGTACTGGCGGTGGCTCTGGCACGGGGCGCTTCCTCTACTATAACAACGGGACGCCCTACAGCCTGGCTGAACGCGCGACGGGCGGCGATGCCGCCGAAGGCGATGCCGATGTGATTCCCACGGGTTCACCGCTCGAGATCCGCGAGGGCGCGACACTGGAAGTGATGGCGAATGAGAGCATCGGCACCCTGCGGGTGGACATGCTGAGCGCGGGAACATTGACAAAGCTGATCGCAGAACCCAATGGCACGCTTTACATTGTGAATGCGGGCGGGCAGACGTCAGGTCTGGTGCTTCCGCTCACGGTCGGCAGTCTGGAAGGACGTGCCAATCTCGCATCGTGGGCCATCTACGTTGATGGCGTGCGGCAGAACGGGGTTACGCTCAGCATGAATGCTGACGGACGCCTGACGCTACAAGCCAAAGGTATGCTGATTACCATACAGTAGCTGCTTTACACCTCAACTCGCTTCTGGCACAATCGCTTCTACCGAGCTTTTGTAAGAAGGAGGCGAAGTATGAGCGTACGTAGTAGTGGGTTTGCATGGAAAGTAATCGCGGCTTGCCTGGTGGGCATGGCCATGAATGTGCAAGCGGCGGGGTGGCCGGGCGGATCGTCCTTTACGATTCCGGCGGGGATGTCTGTAACGAATGCAGCGGTCCAACCATCGATCAGTTGTTTCACCAACAATGGCACGCTTACCTTTTTGCCCGGAGCGGAGGTGACGCTGACAGGTTCCGTGATAACCGCCATCGGTAGCGGCGTGGATGCCACCGGTGTCTTTGAATGCCTAGGCGGGAGGCTGTTGAATCAGGGATTGGGGTTTTTCGTGGTCGGCCATGCGGGTGCCGCCGGCAGTATGACCATCGCAGCAGGGGCGGAGGTCAGCATGCCCTCCGGTCGTTTCTGTGTCGCCCGCAATGAAGAGGGGTTGCGCGAGCTGCCGGCACAGGGCGATGTGTCGGTGGCGGGGCGGCTTTCTGCGGACACTATCGAACTGACGGGGTTTTTCCCGACAAACCTCGCGCCGCCTTACGTGCTCTCGGCGACGCTCGCAATCGACGATGGCGGTGTGGTCGAAGCCGGGTTGATCGCCAAAAATGATTGCGCGTGCTCGGAGATCCACTTTAACGGCGGTACCCTGCGGGCGCAGCGGGACACGGCGGCACTCTTTTCCGGCCGCGGCACCTTGGACCTTGTCATCGCGGACAACACCAACGCTGTTTTTGACACCAACGGCAAGAACGTCGTTATCACACCCGGTATGTCGCCGGGGAGTGTCTGTCTGCGCGGACAGACCAATGCGGCGGCGATAGGCAATGGCGGGCTGGTCAAAACAGGCGAGGGCTCGCTTATGTTCCAACTG
>JAKJHA010000169.1 GCA_022704125.1 Verrucomicrobiota bacterium
CATCTCGCGGCGGTCGCCGCGAAGGTAAACGCCCACGCGCAGACGGCACCGTTCGGGTTCTGGTTTATCACCGACCTGCATATCGGTGCAAACAGGCGTCATTCGGGCGCGGCGCTTGTTGCGCTGAACGGCATGACGCCGCTGAAGACGATCGTGTGCGGTGGCGATCTGGTAGAGGCGTTCGCCACGAAATACCCCACAGACAAAGAGGGCGTCGATTTTGCCATCAACGCTTACCGCTCGTTCTGGATCGATCCTGTCGAGGCCGTGGGCATGGATGTCTATACGGCGAAGGGCAATCACGACTTCACCATCCGCCATGATTCAGAGTCGGACGCGGGCTTCACCTATTCGGGTGAGGAGGCGCGAAAGTTCATCATGGGCTCGAAGGCCTGCGCACGTGCGGTAACGAACACGGACGATCCCACGGCGTGCTACTACTATCAGGACTTCGCCGAGGCAAAGATCCGCCTCATCGTGGCGGATACGACGGACACGGTGAACCCGAAGGCCGCATTCTGGGGCGTCGTCTTCGGCATGCACGATGTACAACTCCACTGGCTCGCGGAACGGGCTTTCGCCACGATTCCGTCCGGCTGGGGTGCCGTCGTGGCGCACCACATCCCGATCGCATGTTGCGTGGCCAGCACGGGTGATCATACGAGATACACACCGTTCCGTGAGTTGCTGGAGGCTTATCAGAACCGCACCACATGCACGCTTCACGGGAAAACGTTTGATTTCACGCACGCCGCAGGACGTATCCTCCTTGACATCACGGGGCACCTCCACCATGAATGCCAGACGTTCCGCAAAGGCATCCTTCATGTGTCGGAACCCTGCGACGCCGCGTATAGCGACTACATCATGCGTTCACGGCCGTGGTGCGGCGAACTGCCGCGTAAAACGGCCGGGACGACTGCCGAGCAGACATTCGGTGCCGTGCAGATCGACGCTGTTCGCAATCTCGTTCACTTTACGCGCGTAGGCGGTGGGCAGGACCGCACCATTCATCTCACACCACGCACAACGACTGTCGGGAAGCCCCTCGCGTTCGAGTCCAAACATCTGAAAGGTCCGCTCACATGGGGTTGCTACGATGCAGACGACAGGACGAAGAAGCGCGATCCTCATTCCAAGTACAGCGTATCGTTCGTCTACCACAATCGCGTGGCCACCATCTCGCCCGACGGCGTCCTCACAGCGTTAGTCCCCGGCGAGACGATGGTTCTTGCCATGGACGCGCATCTCAATAAAGAAGTCTTTCCGGTGACGGTTGAGTGAAAACCTGATACCATCCTTTCTGGTAAATGCCGAGGGAGGATTGAACAATGTCTGAGAATCCGGGACCCGCACAGGGCGACGTTGCCGCAATCGCGTCAATGCGTGAGCGGTGTGCATGTATGAAAGAACAACTGGCGCGCGTGATCGTGGGCCAGGACAAGGTAATCGAAGAGGTCTTGATCGCGGTCTTCAGCCGTGGCCACGCGCTGCTGGTCGGCGTACCGGGGGTCGCCAAAACCTTGCTGGTCAGCACAATCAGCCGCGCGCTGGATCTGAGTTTCAAGCGCATCCAGTTCACGCCTGACCTGATGCCGAGCGACATCACCGGCACGGATGTTTTGGAGGAGGACCACACGACCGGACGTCGCACGTTCCGTTTCGTCAAGGGTCCGATCTTCGCCAACATGGTGCTGGCTGACGAGATCAACCGTACACCGCCCAAAACCCAGGCGGCGCTACTGGAAGCGATGCAGGAGCACCGGGTTACAGTCGGCGGCGAGAACTACGCGCTGCCCGAGCCGTTTTTCGTGCTGGCTACGCAGAACCCGATTGAGCAGGAGGGGACCTATCCGCTGCCCGAAGCACAGCTCGACCGCTTCCTCTTCAACATCATTGTCGATTATCCGGCCAAGGAGGAGGAGAGCACGATCATCCGCCAAGTGACCGGACCGCAGAGTGCGACAGTGGATAAGGTCTTGGACGCCGCGCAGGTCTTGGAGATGCAGGAACTGGTGCGGCGTGTGCCGGTGGCGGAACACGTCATCGATTTCGCGCGCGACCTGGCGCGCGCCACCCGTCCCGCCCAGCCCGAGGCACCGGATTTCGTGCGCGAGATGGTCGCCTGGGGCGCGGGTCCGCGTGCGGGCATCAGCCTGATCACGGCGGCCAAGACGCGCGCGGCGATCCACGGACGCACCCACGCCACCACGGTGGATGTCGCGGCGGTGGCCTATCCGGTGTTGCGTCACCGCGTGCTCACCACCTTCAATGCCGAAGCGGCCGGCATCAAGAGCGAGACGATCATCGCCCGGTTGCTGGAGCGCCTACGTCCCTCTGAAGATCTGGACGTGTAAGCCACCGCGCCCGTGCGCAACGGACCGCGCGCGGCGCACCCCGTCTGCCGACGCCTCCTTACAATGAGCACACCTTCCTACATGCGATTTTTGCCACCCGAGACGCTGGCCAAGCTCGGCCGCTGCGAACTGTCGGCGCGCGGTGTGGTCGAGGGGTTCATCTCCGGCAGGCACAAGAGCCCCTTCAAAGGCTTCTCGGTCGAGTTTGCCGAACACCGGCAATACACGCCCGGTGACGATCTGCGCAATCTGGATTGGCGCGTGCTCGCCCGCAAGGACCGTTACTTCATCAAGCAGTACATCGACGAGACCAACATGCGCGTCACGCTACTATTGGACGCCTCGGGTTCGATGGCTTACGCTGGCGATGAGGCCGCGCCGCGCGATGGCCGACCGCTCTCGAAACTCGCCTACGCGCAGTACATCGCGGCGATGCTCGGCTACCTGCTGGTCAACCAGCAGGACGCCGCCGGGCTCGTCACCTTCGACACCGCGCTGCGCACCTACCTGCCGGCCCGTGCACGGGCCAGCCAAGTGCGCAGCATCCTTGAAACGCTGGATCAGACCGAACCGGGCGGCGAGACCGCCTTGGCAAAGATTTTTCACGACATCGCGGAACGCATTCCGCGTCGCGGCATGGTGGTGATCCTCAGCGACCTGTACGACGATCCCGCCGCGCTCATTCAGGCGCTGCACCACTTCCGTTACCGCCGCCACGAGGTGTTGCTCTTTCATATCGTCGCCGAAGAGGAGTTGACCTTTCCCTTTGAGTCGTACACCAAATTCCAAGACTTGGAGTGCGCCGACAACCGTCTGCCGATCGACCCGCGCACCATCCGCGCGACCTACCTGACACGCATGCGCGCGTTCCTAGATGAGATCGAAGCGGCATGCGGCCGCCTCAAGATTGATTACGTGCGCATGAATACGCGCGTGCCGTACGATCAGGCGTTAGCGGAATACCTGTCATTGAGGAACTAGAGCCTTACACCGCATCATGCTGTTTCTCCATCCATATTTGCTGCTGGGACTGACCGGGATCGCGATCCCGGTGATCATCCATTTGTTCAACCGGCGCAATGCACGGGAGATCAAATGGGGCGCGATGCGCTTCTTGATGGACAGCCTGATGAGCCGTCGCCGCAGTTTGTTGTTGGAAGAGATGTTGTTGCTGGCCGCGCGTTGCCTGATTGTCGGTTGCGCGGTGCTGGCCATGGCGCGTCCGTTCGTACCGGCTGGCTCCTCTTTCCCCTGGTGGCTTGTGCTACCGCTGGGGCTGCTGGGCATCGTCTTCTTCGGCATGAGTTTCGCACTGGGCCGTTACCGCCGCTGGCAAGTGCTGGCGTGGCTAGCGTGCCTGCTCTGTTTGGGGTTGAGCGCCGCAGCGATCCTGTTGGAAAAACATCTCAGCCTTGGCCGCTTCACCGGTGGCGCCGCACGTGACGTGGCGTTGGTCATCGACGGCTCTTCATCCATGACGCTGGAGGTGAACGGCGAGAGCAACTTCAACCGCGCACTGAAAGAGGCCGCGCGTTTGGTCGAGGAAGCGCCGCGCGGCGTGGCGTTCAGCGTGATCGTGGCTGGCGCGGTGCCGGACCCGCTCGTGCCCGCACCGGTCACCGACCGCAAGTACGTGCAGGCCGCGCTGGAACAGGCGATTCCGGTTCACGGTGTGTTGCGCGCGCCCGACGCACTTGCCGCCGCAGCCGCATCGCTGGCACAGGGCAACCAAGCCACCAAGCAGATCATCCTGATTGGCGACGGCCAGTCCGTAGGATGGCAGACCGACGACCTCGAAAGCTGGCGGTTTCTGGACGAGGCCTTCGCGCATCTGCCCGCCAAGCCACGTATCTTCGTGCGCGTGCTGGACCTGCCGCAAGGCATCCGCAACCTGACCCTCAAAGACGTCGCCTTTTCGCGACCGGTAGTCGGCACGGACCGCGATGTACGCATCGATGTAACGCTGGCCAATACCGGCCGCGAGGCGGTCACCCCCGCCCGCGTCGTGTTGCGCGCGGGTGATTCTGAGAAGGTCGATCGCTCGGTGGGACAGATGGAGCCGGACAGCGAGCGCGTGGTCTCCTTCATGCACCGGTTCGACACGCCCGGCGCACAGGTCGTCGAGACGCAGGTCGTTGCGGAGGACGAACTCGCCTCGGATGATATCATGCGCCGCGTGATTCAGGTCATGCGCACGCTCAAGGTGCTGGTGGTGGATGACGGCCGCGCTGTGCGACTGTTTGACCGTGCCGGCGGGTATGTGGCGCTGGGGCTGATGCCCTCGACCAAGGAACTGCTGCGCGACGAGTCAAAACGCGGCGCGGCTCCTGAACGTGCGCGTTTTCTGATGGAGCCGGAGTTGACGGCGGTGAGCGGGCTGGGGCTTAAGCGTACGCTCACCGGATACGCAGTAGCGGTGCTGGCCGATGTGCCGTCGCTACCCGCCGAGCAGGCCGCGCAACTCGCCGACTTCGTGCGTCGCGGCGGCAGCCTGCTGTTGATCCATGGTGCGCGTGCCGATCCGGCGTTTTTCAACAACTGGCAAAGCGAGGGCGAGCCGGTCGCACCGCTGACGCTCGGTGCGTGTGTGACCGTGCCCGCCACCAACGCGCAGGCCGCCGTCAGGATTGCGCCCGACACCTTCCGCCATCCCGCGCTGGCGCTTTTCCGCGAATCCGGCGACTTGGCCGATGCCGTGATCGAGTGCTACCGCCAAGCGCTGGAGAGTAACGAGGTGGCCGGAGTAGTCGGCCGTCTGCAAAATGGCAACGCCTTTCTGGCGGAGCGTGCGCTCGGCAGAGGGCGCGTGGCACAGCTCTTCGTGCCGCTGGACCGCACGGCCGGCAATCTGGTGGTGCGCCACTCTTTCTTGCCGCTGATCCAAGAACTCACCGCCTACCTCGCGCAACCGGTGGTCGCCACGCTGAACATTCCGCCCTCGCGCGGCGCGGTGGTGCAGCTCTCTTCACCTGCGTTGACGCATCTCAGCGGCAACGGACTCTACGCCGAATATTTCAGAAAAAATGACCCGAAGAAAATCCTGCTCACGCGCGTAGACCCGACACTGGACTTCTCGTGGGGTACGCATGCGCCGGCCGAGGGGCTACCCGCCGACCACTTCTCGGTGCGCTGGAGCGGTTCGTTCGTGCCGCGCCAGAGCGGGACATACACCTTCACGGTGCGGGCGGACGACCGCATCAACCTCAAAATCGGCGCGTACAAGGTGAGTACCGCCTCGTTCGACCAGCAACAAGAACTACGCGGCACCTTCACGGCGGGAGAACGGTATCCGCTCACAGCGTTGCTCACGGAAGACCAAGGCGAGGCTGGGGTTTGGGTTGACATGGAAGGACCGGGCTTTCCCCGCGCACGCCTGCCGGGTGACTGGCTGATACCGGTGCGCGGCGCGGTTGATTCATGGGCGGAGGCGGTGGATACGCAGGTGCGGGCGCCAGGCGGACGTACCCTGTACGCCAAAATCCGCAGCGGCGAGGAGGGACTCGCGCTGCGCACCGACAGCCCG
>JAKJHA010000170.1 GCA_022704125.1 Verrucomicrobiota bacterium
ACGCTCCAGTTCTTCCAGCAGCAAAAACGCTACCTGGCCCACCGTCGGCGTGTGCGTGAGTGGCTGCTCCTGCTGGTTCGCACCCTGAGCATTCTCGTCCTGACGCTGGCCCTGGCCGGCATCACGTTGCAACGCTTCTCGCCCGCACTCGCCGCGCGCACCGCAGTGGCGATCGTGCTCGACGACACCCTCTCCATGGATCGCAAGCTTGGCGCCGGCATGACTGCCTTCGCCCTCGCCGCGCAGAAGGCTGATGAAATCCTGAACACTCTATCGGAAGGCGATGCGGCGGCGCTGACCTTGGTCTCCGGACGCACGGGCATCGCCCTGACACGCAAGCGACAGGCCGTGCGCCGCGTTCTCGAAGAACTCCGCGTGACCGGTGCCTCCGGTTCTTTCGCCGCCGCGCTGCAACGCGCACAACAAGACCTGACGGCTGGCGGCATCCAAAACCGTGAGATCTACGTGATCTCAGATTTTCAAAGCAACCAAGCGCCCTCCGCCCCGATTGAACTCGAACAGACCAAGGGGTTGCGTCTTTATCTGGTGCCGCTCAGTGGCCCCTCCGACAATCTTTCCATTCCGCGTCTGGCGCTCTCGACACGCCCGCAGATGGTCAACAAGCCGCTTGTCATTCCCTATGAAATCGCCAACCATGGCGAACACAGTCGCGATACGGAAGTCAGTCTGGTGATCGGCACGGAAACCATCCGCAGTGACGCGCTTCATATCCCCGCCAGCGATCGCGCCACCGGACGTTTTGAATATGTGCCGCCGCACGCTGGCGTGGTCAATGGCGCCGTGCGCATCACCGACTCGTCGCTCGCGCTTGACAATACACACTGGTTCACGCTCAACGTGAGCGAGAATATCCGCGCCCTGCTGGTCGAGGCCGACCTCCTGAGCCGCGTCCGCCCCTTCCACTTCCTCTCTTTGGCGCTTGATCCCTCGGGTGGCCAGGCGGTAAATGGTATTCTCGCCGAGCAGGGTTTTCTCAATGAATTGCAACCCCGCGAATTGGAGCGGCACCATGTCGCGGTGTTCGCCAACCCACCGCCCTTCAACGCGCAGGCCGCCGCCCTGCTGACGCGCTACCTCGAAGGCGGTGGCAGTGTACTGGTGTTCGCCGGCGGCGACGTAGGGCCTGACACCTTTGCCGCTTTTCAAAACGAGGCGCTGCGCAAACTGTTCGGCGCGCGCGACCCAAGCTCGCGCACCGGCATGACCTTCAAGGACGCACTGGCCGGACTCAACGATCTGCTCCAGATGGACCTTGTCACTTGGCAACGCCTGAATACCCTCTCGCCTGCCCCCTCCGCTACCGTGCTGGCTGAGTGTCGCGGTATGCCCATGATTGTTGAGCAGCCGGTGGGTGCTGGCCGTCTGATCGCCTGCGCTTTTTCCGTGCGCCGCGACACCAGCAACTGGCCGGAGTTGAAATCCTTCCCGATCGCCATGATTCATCTGATGACGCATGCTGCCCATGAGTCGCAACAACATGCGAACATCGCTTGCGGTCAGACCGTGCGCCTCACCGCGCTTGATGCTGACGATACCGTCCTCGCCTGTAGTTACTATGACGGCGCACAGGTCGAGCGCCCTGTGCAAGATGGCGCGGCCAGCCTCAGTGAAACGTGGCAACCCGGCATCATCACCGCCGAACGGGCCACGCCGCGCTCGCTGGCGGTTAATACGGTTGCATCTGAAAGCGAGCTGGCGTGCTGGTCGCCCGGCAAGCTCAGCGCGCTGGCGTCGATCAAAGCGCATGTCCTCAAGGCGGACGCCGCTATCGATACGCAAATCCGCGCCGCACGCCGGGGCAGCGACCTCTCTGGCATCCTGTTGGTGTTGCTCCTTTTCCTGCTCACAGCCGAAGCCCTGCTCGGCAACGCCTATCTTTCAAACCGTCGATCATGACCTTTTATCCACTCATCCCGCTCTGGACGTTCGCGCTCCTGCTACCGCTGGTAGCGGTTGCCACCTTCTATGCGTTCAAGCACCGCAACCCCGCCGTAACGGCGTCGCGCCACCGCCTGTTGGTGGCGTTGCGCGTGGCCAGCCTTGTACTGGTGGTGTTCATGCTGCTCTGTCCGGGCCAGATGATCGAAGAGCGCAATCTAGAAAAGTCGCAGATCGTTTTTCTGGTCGACCGTTCCGCTTCGATGGGCACACGTGACCTGCCGCATGGCGAAACGCGCCTGTCACGCGCCGCCGCCTTCCTACGCGACACGCCGCTGCGCCGCCTCTCCGACTACCCCCGCGCATTATACGCGTTTCATCACGATACCGAACGGATCGAGTCACCCGATGCTTTGTCAGACCTGACTCCTGAAGGCGGCACCGACCTGCGCCAAGCGATTGACCGCGTTGATAAAGACATCGGACTCGCGCGCGTGGCGGCGCTGGTTTTGGTGAGCGACGGCATCGACCACTCCGGCTTCAAGGGCAGCGACCTGACAGTCCCGGTCATGAGCGTGCAGGTCGGCACCGATTTGGCCGACGTGCAGGATCTCGGCATTGAATCGTTCGCTTGTCCAGACACACTCTACGAAGGGGAAACGCTCACGCTGGCGGTTCCCGTAATGCTGAGCGGATACCCCCTCGAACAACGTGCGGCGTTCCGTGTCTTTGCCGACGATGTCCCGATTCACAACGCCACACTCACGCTGGCCAGCGGTCGGTTGCACACCGAACCGGTCTCCGTCACGTTTTCCAAAACCGGCATCCACACGCTGCGGATTGAATGCGACAGTCTGCCGGGCGAGGCGACGCTCCTCAACAACCGACGTGAATTTGCCATCGAAGTCGTGACCGCCAAAAGCGAGATCGTCGCCTATTTCCCGCTGCTGAACAACAGCTTCCGCCCGTTGCTGCGAGAGTTCACCAAAGATGAATCCGACGCCTTCACAGCCGTCTACCGGGTCTCGGAGGGCGTGTTCCGTCTCCAAGGCCGCAAGCCCAACCCCGCTTTTCAAAACGGCCTGCCGGCCAGTGCCGACGCGCTCAAAACGGTCACCTGCCTGATCCTCGGCGCACACAACGGCGACCTCCTGACACCCGCCGAAGCGCTCGTCTTGGAGCACTATGTGAATCAGGGCGGCTCGTTGGTCTGCCTCGCCGGCAGTGATGCCTTCGGCCGTCTGCCGACCGGCTCCCCGCTGCTTCGCCTCTTGCCGGTTGTGACGCTTGAGCAGTCGTTCCAAGAAGGCACGTTCCGTGTTGTGCCCGACCCCGCCGCGCATGGCGCGCTGGCCGATCAAGTCCGCGCGATCATCAGCGACAACGGCGATGCGGCGAACTTCACGCTCAACGGCCTTAATTTGGTCAAGGACGTTAAGGCCGGTGCACGGGTTGAACTGTGGGCGGAAAGCGACGCGCGCCAGCCGTTGCTCGTATGGCACACCTACGGACGCGGCAAGGTGATCGCGCTCTTGAGCAACGCCTTTCATCTTTGGGGCGAGCCCGACCGACGCGAAGACAACTACGGGCGTTTCTGGCGTCAGCTCGCAGCCTTCGCCAGCCGCACGGCGGATGATGTCGATCTTTTGAAGGTGACGCTCAGCAAACGCGAACTCGCGGCAGGCGAGAGCGTGACCGTCACAGCCGAGGCCCGCCATCCCGACGGGAACGAAGCCGCATTGAGCGTCAAGGCTGATCTCTTCGCTATGGGCCGCGACACGCCGGAAGCGAGCCGGACGCTTGATCGTCGCACGGGACACTTCGCGGCGGAACTGCCCGGATTGCAGCCCGGTCGCTATGTGTTGCGTGTCACGTCAGCCGATGGTCAAACAGTGATCCGCACCCGTTACGCCTTCTTGCTGGTCGGCGATGTGTTGTCGGAACAGATGCACCTGCGCTCAGAGCGCGAACGCCTACTCAGCTTCAGCAGCGAACGCCACTTGTTCACGCCTGCGGACGGTGCCGCACTTGAAGAGCGGTTGATCGATGCCGTCCGCAAGAACGTGGTCCAGCGCGAACGCTTTCTGATCTACGAGACGCCGCTCTTTTTTGTGGCGCTGCTCCTCCTGCTGTTGATCGAATGGCTGCTGCGCCGCCGCTTCAACCTCTTCTAACCTCGAACTATACCTTCTCCGGCACCTCAAAGCCTTTGCGGTATGTGCGTCCGAGATAGCGGTTGGCCTCGTCGGCGAAGTCGCCGGTGAAGCGTTCCGCCGCCGGGTCGAAGCGCAGATACGGCCCGAGCGCGGGCGGGGTCTTGCGGAGATCGATCCCGTTGGCTTCGAGATGGACGTGCATCCGCTCCCACGCCTTGAGAAAGTCGCCGTTGAAGGCGAGGCGCTCGCGAATCTGTTCCGGCGCGGCCCCTTTCCCGAGGCGGTGCGCGATGTTGCCCAGATGCACCAGGCTCGTCGATATGTGGGCTTCGGAAATATCGTAATACGGCATGCCCGGTTTGCCGCGAACGGCATCGAAGAAAGCTGAGCGCACCGACCGCAATGCCGACTTGAACTCCTTGACCAACTTGCCGTCTTTGTCGTAGGCCTTGTTGCCGACCGTGTAGCCGTTTTCGCACTGAACGGAGGTCGTGTATGACTGGCCGTGGAGCGCGTCCATGTCCTGCTGTCCCCACGCGCCGTTTTTCTGGAGGCGGCTCGCACGCGGCAACGCCCGCATCTCGTAGATGATCGGCAATGGCTCGTAATCGAAGAACGTGATCTGCGTGTTGGGCGTTGCGCCGTCATCGTCATAGCCGAAGCGACCGCCGACGCTCAGCACGCCCTTCGGCATGCCCTGCCCCGCGACCTCGCGCGCACCGTCCAAGAGGTGGATGCCCCAGTTACCGAGTTCGCCGTTGCCGGTGTCCCAATCCCAGTGCCAATCGTAGTGCAGATTCTGGCGCATGAGCGGCTTCATCGGCGCCGGACCGCACCAGAGGTTGTAGTCGAGCGTCGAGGGGATCGGCGTCGGGGCGGACACTTTGCCGATACTCGTCCGTGCGCCGTAACGCACCGCATGGATGTAGAGCGGCTTGCCGAGGTTGCCGTCGATGGCAAAGCGCGCGGCCTCGCGGAAACCGGCCATCGAGCGGGTCATCGTGGACGAGTAGACGACGCGGTTGTAGGCGCGGGCGGCCTCGACCATTTTGCGTCCCTCGAACAGATTGTGGCTGACCGGCTTCTGGACAAAGACATGCTTGCCGGCCTGGGCGGCGTGGATACACACCAGCGCGTGCCAGTGGTTCGGCGTGGTGACCCAGACCGCATCGATATCCTTGCGTTCCAGCAGTTTCCGGTAGTCGGTAAAGGTCTCGGGCTTCTCGTTGTGTTTGGCGCACTCGTCGAGCGCATAACCGAGATTGACAGAATCGACATCGCAGATCGCCGCGATCCGGACCCCCGGCACGGTGCGGCAGGCGCGCATGTCGTTACGCCCCATGCCGCCGATCTTGACTTTCGATCCCATGCCGACGATCGCCAGCCGGATAGCATCATTCGCACCCTGCGCACGAAGGCGCGTAGCGGCGGACAGAAACGTTGCCGCACCAACACTCACTCTCAAAAAGTTCCGACGATTCATATCCCCTCCCATGATTCGGGTCTGCAACTTGCCACCCGATATTCGGGATCGTAGTCAATCCGTGCCGTGAAGTCAACGACCACCCGACTGCGACACCGAAACGCCATTACTTCGCCATTGACTTGAACCAAAGATTCAATTAAAAGGGTGGTAAAGCGGGCGGATTAGTGAGTAGCAGTGAATGGATGACGACTTGTAACCTAGACGTCAGGGTGACGGGTTGTCATACGGGATGTTGAGCCTGTGAGATTCCCTGACACAAGATGACGGGGACGGAAAAGAGT
>JAKJHA010000171.1 GCA_022704125.1 Verrucomicrobiota bacterium
GGTTGCCTTTGTGTGTATCCGCATACAGCGTGAACTGCGAGACCACGAGAACCGAACCGCCGATGTCCTGAACGGAGCGATTCATCAATCCCGCTTCGTCCTCGAAGATCCGTAGCGCGGGAATCTTGCGTCCCAGCCACGCCACGTCGTCCATGCCGTCGCTGTGTGTGATGCCGAGCAGCACCAACAGCCCTTGGTCGATTTCTGCCACACGCTGTCCATCCACTTCGACAGACGCCTCGGAAACACGCTGGATCAATGCTTTCATCAGAGCACCGTGACCTTCAGCCCTTGCCGGTCGACATCAAAATCGAAGAAGCGTGCATGCTCGTTCGGCGGATGGGCTTCAAAACGCGCACGGATGCGTTCCGCCGCCGCTGCGTTCTTGGCGATCATGAAGATAAAGCCTCCCCCGCCTGCTCCGGGCAGGAGCGCCGCCAGCGTCTCACGCGAGACCGAGGCGAGCAGCGCTTCGATTGATGTGTTGGTTGATCCCGGATCAATGCGTTTTTTCAATTCCCAGTAGTGCGCCACGCCAGCCGCGAACCCGTCGATATTCCGCGCATCGAGCGCTTCTTTGGTTGCCAGCGCCGACACCTTGAGTGCCTCCACGGTTTGTAGGATCACGGGGTCGCGCGCAAGATAGCCGGAGACCACATTCTGCAGGATGTTGCGCGCCATGCGCTTCTGTCCGGTGAAGTAGAGCAGACAACGCTGCTTCAACTCGCTGCCTTCCGACATGTCGAAAACCGTCCAGCGCAGCGAGACCGTCTGATCCGGCCCCGGCTGCGTGCGGATCAATTTCACGCCCGGCACGATACCGCCGACTTGATCCTGCCAGCCACCGCCCGTACACATCCGCTGTTCGAGAATCGACGTCATACGGATCAGGCGGTCGGTGTTGAATGGCACGCCCAACACACGGTCGAGGCAGGCAATGACCGCCGCGCCCAAGACCGAACTCGTGCCCATGCCCGAGCCTTTTGGCAGCGCTGAGAAGATCGTGAGGTCCAGACCGCCGCCCAGTGTCTTGAGCCATTTGGCCAGAGGCTCCTCGCGCTGTGACGGACCGATGCCGGCCAGAATCAATGCGGCCTTGGCTAACGCCGCCCAGTCGTGCGGATCGTGGTGGTCGAGCAACTCGCCTGTGGTGCGGATTTCCTTGCGTTCGCCCAGATCAATGCTCGACAGGCGGATACATCCCACCGTATTGAGTTTGGCCATGACTTGGATCGGATAGAGTCCATTGAGCGTGACCGCTGCATTGAGTACCGTGCCGCCGCGTTCAGTGCAGATCGGCGGCGTATCAGACCAGCCTCCCGCGAAATCGATGCGTACCGGTGTGGTGACCCATACCACCTGATCGTGCAAGATCGCCGCCGGCTGCGGCTGCCGACAAGGCTCGAAACGCACCGCCACCGACGCCGCCACCTCAGACAGGTAAGAGGGCAGGGCGGGTACGGTGATTTGTCCGGCAAACGCCTCGCTGATCATCGTCATCAGCCGCAAAATACGCGCACGCAACAGTGGTTCGCCCCGTGCCGCGCCGTCCAATAGGTCGGCAAGCTGCCGCAATGCGCACATCGCCTCTTCAGCGGTGTGGATCTCGTCACACACTTTAGCCGACGGTAGCGCATCGTTCTCCAGCACACGCGTAGCCACGTTCATCAGATTCACCTGACGCCGGATCTCAGCGCGCATGGCCAACAGACGCGCGTGGTTCACGCGGGGTAGCAGCTCGGCCAAGCTGTAACGCTTCCCGCGGCCGACGATCCGGTTTGACGGCTCGACGGTATCCTCCTCCGCTGCGGCGATCCGCGCCAGCGCCACAGCTTCGGTCAGCACATCGTCCAATGCTCCCACACGCCACAGACGCGCACGCCAGAGACCGTCGTGTTCGTCGTCGCACCACACGCGCGCGGGTTTCATGCCCACGCGCATCAGTACCTGTTCGATCGGCACGTCGAGAAAGCGACAGGGTGCCGCGCCGCCGAACGGTGTTTTGAAATCGTCGTCAAGTCCGTACGCCACTGCCGCCCAGTGGCGCGTACCGATTGGCAGCACCACCAGCCCCGTACCCGGCGGTAACCGTATCGCCACACTCGCTTCTGGGGGCAGACCAGTCAGGATGTTCTCGCCTTCCAGTTCCAGTCCCGCGCATGCCACGGCGTGTACCGACTCCACCAGTGCATTGCCCGTCGTGAACGGGCACGCGATCCGCGCGTTGAACACAAATGCTCGGCCAGTCTCGCCGCTACTGGTCACGCACGCGCCGCTACCGTTGGCGAATCCGTAAGTCTGTGCCGTGCGCGACAACCCCGAAAATCCCGCCAGTAGCTCACGACTGCTACCGATATGGAAGAAATCACAGTACGGCACGATGTTGACCTGAAACGGCACCCCGCGCAACGCGCGGTAAAAAGCACGCAATCGCCGCCGGTGAGCCGCATCGTGTCCGCGCGCCGTCACAAACCGATCCAGATAACGCGCCTCGTCAAAGTGCGGCGCGGCCGCCATGGTCAGCTCTTCGTAAAGGTCCAGCGGCGGACAGTCGCCGCCGGTGATCGCATCCAACAGCGTGGGTGCCGTCCGCTTTGCACCGCTCTGTCGCCCGACGCTCAGCGCGACCAGCCGCACGCAGACTTCGGGCGTCAGACTGATGAGCCCGGTGTCCACCGCCACATGGCCGAGCGGATCCACCGCCCCGCACGCGCGTGCCTCAGTCTCAGAAGGTTTTTGCAGAAAGTCGACGACCGGCACGCACTCCGTACGTTGCGGGTTCGCACCGAAACCAGACGGCACATACACGCCGTGCCGCGAACCACGCTCGACCGGCCCGAAGTAGGCGACGCCCGTGATGCCCGGCTGCGAAAAATCCACCGACGCATGATCGAAGGTGAGCAGCACGTCGCCGGAGGTGATCAGCACATGGCCGCCCGCAGGCGCGGGCAGAGCCGACACAGTGCGCAGGATCAAATCAAACAGCGCGAGCGGCTGCCCCGCAGGGCCTGTTGTCGGTACCGGCGTAAACACCTTGCCTTGCGCCGCGTAGGCCGGTGTGCGCCGACTGTCGCCTCCCGAGTGGCAGATGAGGATGCGCCGACCGGCAAAGGCTACTTCGCCCCGGCCGTCCGCCACCTGCGCCAGCACATTCAGCGTGGCACCGAGCGAACCCACGCGGCGGCCGCCGGGATCGGTGATCACCCGCGTTTCGGTTCCCGGCGGGATCAACCCGTTTGCGCACCGCCAGGCAAGCTGTGCACGATATCCCTCGGCCTGCGCCTCGTTGGCTGCCGTCAAAATCAGAATGTCAAAGTTCTGCATGGTCGCCTTTTTCCTTTTGCAGTGGGTCCTTCGATTTCGCAAGCGCTTTGATTGCTCGGTCAAAATCGCTTTCAAGCTGCTTCATCTCACGCGCGCGATAAATGGCAAACTCTTTCTCGGCCTTTTCAATGGCCTGTTGATGAGATATGCACCCCGTGCCCTTCAAAACATCCCGACGGACGGCGAGAATTTGGCGATCCAGCGCATCGACCCAATCCGCCATGGACATCGGTTGCTCCTGTGCGGCCTGAAATTCAGCCAAGTCAAGAAAGGCGGCCACCAGAAGGTTGAGTTGCGACAATTCCCGTTCCGACAAATAGTTTTTGGCTATCTTCACATCGTCTTTGGTGATGTAATCGCCCTTGAAACTAGTCATGCCGACCAGCGGTTTGTCGCTGTCCACACGGTCATGGATGAGTTCCGCAGCCGTGTGGGCATGCACCGCGAAATGCAGTTTGTTCTGGACGGTGGCGAAAAACGTTTTGGTCAAGTCAGAACGCGGATCATAGTCGATGGCGGTGGCGTAGATGTCCGTAACCTTTTGGTAGAAGTTGCGTTCTGAGGAACGGATATCGCGGATACGCTGGAGCAGTTCACGGAAGTAGCGGTTGTCGCCCTGTTTCAGGCGCTCGTCATCCAGGGCGAAGCCTTTTTGGATGTATTCGTGCAGACGCTGGGTCGCCCAGCGGCGGAAACGGGTGGCGATCTGCGATTGCACCCGATAGCCGATGGCGATAATCATGTCGAGGTTGTAATGGCTGATGTTGCGTTTTACCTGTCGTGAACCTTCGGTTTGAACTAACAAGAATTTCTTGTAAGTTGACTCCGACGACAATTCTTTGTCGTTGTAGATGTTCCTTATGTGCTGATCGATGTTCTGCTGCGTCGTGTCATAGATTTCAGCGATCTGGTTCTGCGTCAACCACAAATCTTCATCCGCGAAAAGGACACGTACATTCGTGATGCCGTTTTCGTCCTGATAGAGAACCACGCTGTTGTCCGGCTTCTGCATGACCGAGCACTATCCTATTCTTTGACGATCTCGTAAAGCAGCCGTGCACCTTCCGGATGGGCGACATCGGCGGTGAAGCACAGCGCGCCGTCGACCACGCGGGCAGGTACTCGGTCCAGGCGGCGTCCGCTGGTTGCGAGCGCATAGACAGTGTAGGCTTCGGGATGCTGTACCTTCAGTGCGATCTCCGCCTGCCCCACGCGCACGAGATGCGGCGTCTTGCCCCACGCCAGCAGGGTCTTGCGCGCTTGATCCGCATATTTGACGTGGGTGTTCTGCACATCGGTCAAGTGCGTGAGCAGCAACCGCCGGCTGCGGGTCACCGGCTGGTCGTCAAGCGCACTCACCCAGACCGTGGCGGGCGTCCCGCGCAACGTCACCTTCAATGCACCGGCCGAGATGCTTCCCTCCTCCGCGAAACCGCCCATCGTGCGCTCGGTATTCAGCGTGAATGCGCCGCGCGCTTGGTCAATCGCCAAGGGGCCGACCGTATTCGTCAACGATGCGACGCATGCCACCGTGCCGGTCGCATACGCTTCGCTCTCCGGCAACAGGCGCCAGTTCGCAAGAGGCGCCGTTGACGCATACGTCCCGACCTGCGCGTTCCACGCTGCAACGCGCCAGTCGGGCGCAACCCGCTGCGCGATCTCGGGCAGTACCGCGCCTTTGCTGTCCGCCTGCTGCGCGATATGAATCGCTACGCGCGACGATAGGGGCGCGAGGTCACGGCGCAGGAAGAGGCAGATCGACGCACGGTCCGACGCCTGCGAAAGCGGATCGGTCGCCACATCGAAATATCCGGCGAAACTGTTCGTGGAGAACATGTTTTCCAGTCGATGCGAATAAGCGAAGCGCCACAATGCGCTCCAGTCCTGCAGCGCGCCCATCGCGCCGGTCATGATTCCGCCAACGCCGCGGTACATGCCAGGGCCGGAAAAATTGTACTCCGAAACGGTGAATGGTTTGTTGGCGAGGCGGGCGAACGCGACACCGCACGGCGCTGTACATCCGGCACGTAAAGGATTTACATTGGCGCACCAGCTCGGCAATGCCCAGCGCTTGTCGAGAAAACGCGGGTGGTCGACGTAAAAGTGGTCGTCCACATAATCGTACAGCGCCTCGCGTACCGGCTGGAGCGTGGTGTAGTGTATGCCGCAGTTGTAGTTCGAGATCAAGGCGCGGCAGCCGATCTCTTCGCGCAGAAAAGTCTTCATGCGCTTGACCATGCGCGCTTCGATATCGGCCACGAAGCGCGCCACCGCCGCGCCTTCACGACCAGACATGCGCAACGGCATCGTGTCCGGAATATCGGCATAGGCGGCAGGGTTTTTGGCGCGCTGCTCGGCCAGCCACGCGGCCCATGCGGCTTGCATGGCCGGGGTTTGGCGCGCCTCGGCTCTGGCATAACCGATCGATCCTTCGTTGATCAATGCGATGAACGGCATACCCGGCTCGTCGGCGTAGCGGCGGCCGGTGTGCGGGTTG
>JAKJHA010000172.1 GCA_022704125.1 Verrucomicrobiota bacterium
ATATCCTTCCATGTGACGGGCGTGAGACGACAGATCGCACGGCCCTGCTACAGTGCCGGAAAATTCCCTGACACAGTCGTAGGCTGACGGTTCAGCGGCCTTTGACTGGTCTGCATCGATGTACTTGAGCACGGCTGTTCGGATCAGTTCCGAGCGTGACGTCTGGTGCTTCTCAGCGATGACATTCAGCTTGCTCACGAGCGACTGAGGCATCTTAAGTGTGACAGTAATCATGGTCTTCTCCGAACGGTATTACCCATTTGTCGAAATGGTAACACCCGCTCGGTGCAAGGTCAAGGCCGCTTCGGCAACCGGTTAGTGCGCTTATGAGTGCATAGCCTCACGGACTATGAGTTTAGGGTGGTATTTGATACAATTGGCACCAAACGAGTAAAGGAGAGATGCTATGAAGGTGATTCGAGTGACTGCGGCGGTTTGTGCGGTGCTTGCGGCGTTTACCGTCCATGCAGCGAAGTTGGTGGTGACCAACGATTACAACGGCGTCAAGGTGCTCGTCAATTACGACGAGAGCCGCATCGCTCCGTACACGCTTGAGGACCCTTTGACGTTCGTCGATGGGCGCAAAGTCAAAAACCAGGCCGACTGGCAGGCGCGCCGGGAGGAGATGCTGGGGATTTTCGCGAAGGAGATGTACGGCGTTGAGCCGCCGAAGCCTGAGGTGCTTATCACCGATCTCGTCAACGAAAAGGTCACGGCGGCGGGATTTGCGATACGCCGTCAGTACAAGATGTATTTCAAGGCGGACCGCACGGGACCTTGCATCAACTGGATCCTCTGGATCCCGCGCTGGGCCAAGAAGCCGGTGCCGGTCGTCAGTTTTCTCAACTATCGCGGCAACCACGAGCTTGTCTGCGACGACGACATTCCGGTGCAGACGGGCTGGACCCGCGCTGGAAAACACACCGACGGAAACCGCTCTTCAGAACGCACGCGCGGCATGATGCAGGACGCGAACTCTGACAGCATCTTCCCGCTTGCGATGATCCTCGCGCGCGGCTACGCGGCGATGAGCGCGTGCTACTGCGAAGTTTCGCCTGATCCGAGCTACAACCAAAAGCCCCCCTACGAGCAGAAGACGTTTGCCTATACCGGCGTCTTCGATCTTTGGGGCAAGCGCGACGAGAGCCGTACGGACAATATCACCGCGCTCGGGGCATGGGCTTGGGCACTTTCGCGCGGGCTCGATCTCGCCGAGCGCGTTCCGGAAATCGACGCGAAGCGGAGTGTCGTCACCGGTTGCTCGCGGCTCGGTAAGGCTGCGTTGCTTGCGGCCGCTCGTGACGAGCGCTTTGCTGTTTGCGTGCCCAACCAGACCGGTGGCGGCGGCGCACCTCTTGCCAAGCGCAACTACGGCGAGAACGTCAACACTGAAATCCATGCCTTTACCCACTGGTATTGCCGCGCCTATGACAAGTACGCGCCCGATCCCGCGAAGCTGTTGACCTTCGACCAGCACATGCTGCTGGCCTGTGTGGCACCGCGGGCGCTTTTAATCGAGGGGTTCGACACGTCGAGGTGGATGGACACAGAGGGCGAGTACCTCGCGTGCAAGGCCGCCGCGCCAGTCTGGAAGTTCCTCGGCAAAGGCACGATGCCCGATGTCCCGTATCCGGACAATTACGACCTTTCCGCAATCGGCGACTCCTTCGGTTATGTGCGCCGCAGCGAAGACCACGGCATTTCCGGGTACGACTGGCAGTGGATGCTCGACTTCGCCGATCGCGCTTTCGGGAAATAAAGGAGAAAAGAATGCGACGGAAGACAATGGTTTGCGTCGTGGCCTTATTGGCTGCGGGAGCCGTGAATGCGATCGAGTTGGACGGCGAGTGGATGCTCGCGCTTGATCCAGGCAACTGCGGCAAGACGAACGGCTGGGCGGCGGCCGTGCGGGACGATGCGAAGCCGGTGCCGGTTCCGGGCGTCATCCAGCAGGTTTATCCGTACGACTGCGGCGTGGCGTGGTACTACCGGCGTGTCGCGCGTCCGAAAGCCGGAGCGCAGGAGCGCGTGATGCTCCGCTTTGGCGCGGTCGACTATTTCTGCGATGTCTACCTGGACGGACAGAAGATCGGAAGTCACGAAGGCGCGGAAAGCCCGTTCGCATTTGATGTGACGGATACGCTCAAAGAAGACACCCTGCTCGCCGTGCGTGTGATCAATCCCGGCGAGGAGATGATCGAGGGCTTTACGTGTAAGACGATTCCTCACCGCAACAAGCACGACAAGATGGAGTTTAGGCCCGGCTGGTGTTACAACACGGGTGGCATTATGCTTCCCGTTTCGCTTGAGGTTGTTCCTGCGGTGCGCGTGACCGATGCCTTCGTGAAAGCGGATTGGAAAACCGGTCGCGTCACGGTTGAAACGACGGTGCGCAATGACTCAGGCGCGCCATGCAAGAGAGATATTACCTTCGTCGTATACACTGACGACGCGCCGAACCCTGTCTGCACTGTGACGCGCCCGCGTGAATTGCCGTCTGGAGACACCCTGTTTGAAGAGACGTTTGATGTGCCGGGCTTCAAGCTCTGGAGTATCGATACACCGAACGTCTACACGCTTGCGGTCAATGGCTACGCGACGCGTTTCGGATTCCGTGATTTCCGCCTCGTGAATGGGTGGTTCACACTCAACGGGAAACGGATCTTCCTCAAAAGCGCTCATACCGGGAACCACATGCCGGGCGGTCTTTCTGTGGTGGATGCCGCCACGCCCGAGCTTGAGTATCGCGACTTCCAGAACATGAAGGCGATGGGGTACAACTGCGTGCGTTTCATTGCTACACAGGCCACGCCGCGCCAACTTGATTACTGCGACCGGCTCGGCCTGATGGTCTATCAGGAAACTTATGCCTCGTGGTGTCTCGCCGATTCGCCTCACGCGAAGCAACGCTTCCTCGAGTCCATGCGTTGCGAATTGAAGCGTGACCGCAACCATCCGTCGATCACCATCTGGGGTGCGATCAACGAGATGCGACAGGGCGACTCGATCGAAGCCGCGCGCACGATGCTCCCTGAAATGCGGGCACTCGATCCCACGCGCCTCTGGATCTTCAGCTCCGGGCGCTGGGATCTCTGGCCGAAGCTGCCGAAGGGCCAGAAAGCAAGCTGGCAATACCAGTTCGAAGGGCAACCGGGGCCGGACTGGGGCGTGGGTTCCGCGTCCAATCCCGGCAGCACGGAATGGGAGTGCGTGTGGGGCGAAGACGGCAATCGCGCCAACAACGACGCGCCGTCCCCCGGCGACATCGGGCTCAAGCCCGCCTGCGGCGACCTCCACTTCTACCCCGGCTATCCGCACAACCCGGATCAGGTGCGCAAGATCCGCACATGGAGCGCCCACGCGAAGCCGGCCTTCTTCTCTGAATACGGTGTCGGTTCGCTGCTGGACGTGATCGACCACTGTCATGAGTTCGAACGTCGCGGCATTCCCGCAACCGCGCCCGACCACGCGCTGATGGCTGAGATCCGCAGGAGGTATCTCGAAGACTGGGAGAAGCTGGGGCTCGGGCGGTTCTTCGCCGACCCCGTTGATTTCTTGAGGGCGTCCGAGCGCATGAACGCGCGTAGCCGCCGTGAAGGATTCGATCTCGTGCGTTCGAATCCACGCTTCGTGGGCTTTAATCTCACAGGCGCGCTCGACCATGCGCTCTGCGGCGAGGGCCCCATGTCGCTCTTCCGTCGCATCAAGGACGAAAACTTTGATGTGTTCCGCGATGGCTGGAGCGATCTGCGCTGGTGTCTGTTCTTGTCCAAGGGGAACTATTTCGCGGGGGACGCGGTGGAGTTTGAGGCTGTGCTGGCCGACTTTGAGGCGTTGCGCGACGGGACGTACGAGGCAACGTTTGCGCTCGTGGACACGAACGGCGAGGTAAAGTGGCGGTCACCGGTTGCGCCCTTTACCGTGCCGCAGAAGGACAAGGATGGTCTGCGCGCCGTCGCATACCCTGTCGCGCGGTTCCGGGCCGAGGTTGATCTTCCCCAAGGCGCGTACATGCTGAGGGCTTACCTTAACCATGGCGGTTATGCTGCGGCCTTCGAGAAGGGGTTCTACGTGACGGCGCGTCCGGTCGAAGAGAAGCCGCGAGGCGATTTCTTTGAGCTCGGTCGCGTCGACGAAGAACAGGGCAAGGCCGCGATGGCGCGCATCGAGGCCGGTGCAACGGGGCTTGTCCATCTCGAAAAGTGGGGCGGCAAGCCTCCTGCATTCCTTCCACTTGCCAACCTCGTGGTCACGCCCCGGAACCACTGGCTCTACCATGACGACACGATCATGGTGCCCGATCCGCTCACGCAGGGATTGAAGACGGGGTTCCTCGACTGGGATTTTTACACGGACTGCTTTCCTCTTCACGGTTTCACGACGGATACGGAGCCCGTCTCCTTTGCGTCGGTCAACTTCAACGTGGGCGGTCCGCCTGTCTACAACCGGTCGTTCAATCTGGCTACGTTCAAGCATGGCAAAGGACTGTTGATTGTTTCGACGCTGCCGATTGAAAGGACATCTCCTGCAGGTGCCATTCTGCTGGCCAACGCACGGAAAAGGTAGAGCAGAGCTTTTACGCTACGGCAGGGGCAAAAACACCGATTAGAGACTTTTGGGCTTATTTTTTTCTGCTGGCAGCCCGCTAGAATTTATGTAATATATTGATTCGCAAGGGGTTGTGAAGAATCATCAAAACACGTGAAAGCCGGATTTGGCATTGACTTGTGGTGGGGAAAAGTGTTGAATGGTGTCAAAAAAGGTCAAGGTATGGTTTTCACGGGTGGACAGAGTATGGCGGCGACTGCCGGACCGGGCTTGCTGGTCGGGCGGTTTGACCATGCTTTGGACCCCAAGAAACGGCTGACCGTGCCTGCGGGCTGGCGCGACCTGATGGGATCACCGGCGCATGTGTATGTGTTTCCCGACCCGAACGAGCGGTGTCTGAACCTGATCCCTCCGGCGGAGATGGAGGGGCGGCTTGAGAAATTGCGGCAGCGGCCGCTCTTCGACAAGCGCGCGCACGAGGCACTGAGGGTGTTCGGTGAGAACGCCGAGCAGGCGGTGTTGGACGTACAGGGACGGATCCGCATCAAGGATCGGTTGCTGGCCTTCGCCGGCCTGAGCAGCAAGGTGGTGATGATCGGCGCGATGAACCGCATCCAGCTCTGGTCACCCGAAATGCGGCCGGAGGCCGAGACGGTGGATCAGGCGGCGCTGGCGGCGGCGTGCGAGGCGCTGGAGTTCTAGTGCTGTCCGGCGGGAGCCGGCGCAGTTTGACAAGTGGATTTGGATCGCGAGCATGGCGTACCCGTCCGGAGGGCGGACGCGTCTTCCGGCAGGGATCGTTTTGCTGCGCGATCGTTATTTGGAACGGATTCAGTCTGGAGGGATAATGCACCTGCCGGTGTTGCTGCAGGAGACGGTGGACGCCCTGGCGGTGGTCCCTGGCGGCAGCTACATCGACGGAACACTCGGCGGAGCGGGCCACGCGGCGGAGATCTTGAGGCGCGCGGGGCCGGCCGGCCGGTTGCTGGGGATCGACAGGGATGTGACGGCCCTGGAACGCTCGGCGGAACGGCTGGCGGTGTTGTCTGGCGAGAAGGTGCTGGTGCACGGCGCTCATGGCGAGTTGCGGTGCCTAGCCGAAGCGAACGGGTTTGCGGCAGTGGACGGTGTGCTGCTGGATCTGGGCGTGTCATCCGATCAGCTCGACACGCCTGGACGGGGGTTCAGCTTCCGATTTGACGGACCCTTGGACATGCGCATGGATACGACTCGGGGGGAGTCGGCGGCCGATCTGCTGGCAGGGCTGGAC
>JAKJHA010000173.1 GCA_022704125.1 Verrucomicrobiota bacterium
CGGCCCCGGCGAGACTTCCACGATGTAGAGCGGCACCACGACTGACGAACCGCCGATAGCCAGACCGCCGATGAAACGCATCCAGGCCAGCATCGGCTGTGTGCCAGAAAACGCGCAACCTGCCGCCGAGATCAGGAACAGGACAGCCATCAGCATCAACGTTGGACGACGGCCGAAGCGGTCAGAAGGCCACCCCACGCCGAACGCGCCGAAGATCGTTCCGATCAACGCGCCGGAAACCGTGAAGCCGTGCCAGAAGCCCGAAAGCTGAAACTCATTCTGGATCGCCTTCTCGCAGCCGGAGATCACGCCGGAATCGAAGCCGAACAAAAATCCACCCAACGCCGAAACGACAACGATATACAGCAGTGCCGAGTTTGTGTGTTTCGTGCGCGAGACCGTGTTTGTCATAAAAGAGACTCCCGTTTCACCCGCGAGCAGGCGGACCTCCTCCCCCTTCTCTCTTCTCTAAGGTGTGGCGGTTAGTATAGCCGCTCACCCCTCGACCTTCAATCTTGAATCTTTCGACGCTTGGCTTCAGGGCAGGGCTTTTTCTTTTAGGCTGTTTGGTTTGAAAACAGGTTGCATGAACTTTACTGCGAACAAAAAAATCGCAAATATATCCGCAGCTAGACACACCCCGTCATACACCAGAGGTCAGCGCAGGATGATGATCATGCCGGAAGGCAGGACATCGAGCAGCAGCGTGTTATCGGACACGTGCACCCGCACACCGACATCCGCCTCCTTCTCGAAATCGCGTATCCAGCCGGTGACGTTCCCCACAAGTTCCGTCGCCGTGATGAGTGGGAACGATCCTGTCGCACCCGCAAAGCCGGCTCCTACCTGTACCTTCAGCGTACCCGACGACGGCAACGCGAACGTGCCGTTCACCGTCAGACAGGCCACGTCGTTCGTGTCATTGACGGCAAAGTCGAGCATGCCTCCCTCTTCCAGCGTCAGCACACCGTTCATCGTGGCCGCTCCTTCAACCTTGATCGAAGAACACGCATACGGCATTGTACCCGTCAGCGTGAGCGTACCACCGTGCACGAGTTCCAGCGCGGCGAGCGAGCAGAACGGGTGCTGGGGACTCGTCCCCTCGCCGAACCACTTCCACGCGAGGAACCTTTGCAGATACTCACGTCGTTCCGCAGACAACGGGGACGCAAACACGATCAGCTCGCCCTGATAACTGCCGCCGCCGCGCTGGTTGTTACGGTCAGCGCCGATCAGACGGTTCGGGATCGCGTTCGACGGCGCGAGCGACACGACGTGGAACGCCTGGTCGTTCATATTGTAGTTGTATGCGCGCGGCACGCCATCGACCGCCACATAGCCGTCCTTGATGTACTGCGAATAGGGATTTTGGGTATTGGGTATAGGCGCAGAACAACTGCCCGCTTGCGTTTTCACCGCGATGGACGGAATAATACACCGAATCCGGGAAAATGAACCGGTCGCCGCACCCGCCGTGCGCATCGCACCAGACGACATGCCCTTCGCCCATGAGCCCGTCCCACCCCGGAATGCAGATCGCCATACCTGCGGAACTGTCCTTGTAGATCTTGGCTGCGGCCTTGCTGAGCTCGCCGAAGTCAATTACCGGCATGGAACGTCCATTACGCGTCGTGACGGTCCGCAGCACGGGGTACGCCCGACAGGTCGCCGTGTTTGTGAACGCCGTCGCGACGACGGCATTCCCGCGCACGTCGTGCCACCGGACGACGTTCGTTGTCACGGTGCCGTTGCCGTTGTCGACATACTCGCAATCGAGCGAATCCGTGACGGACGCGTCAAAGTGGTAGAGCGCGTCCGCGAACGGATCGTCTGCGGGGATTGTCACCGACCCGCCGTCGACGCGCAGCCCCGCTGCAGTCGAATAGCAGGGCGGCAACGTCACATGGCCACGTCCCTTCACAGTCAGCTTCGCTCCGTCTGTGTTGACGGAACCGATCACAACATCGCGTTCCGCCTCGAACTCCGCCGTCGCACCGTCGGCAAACGCGAGCGCGCGCACGGAGACGGGCGACTTCAGCGCGGGATGCACCGCATTCTTCCACTTCTTCATCAGGTACGCCTGAGTGCATTTCCGCTCCCACGGCGAAAGCGGACGATCATAGAGAAGCATTTCGGCGATCTGCACACCACCAACAGCGTTGAGACGGTCATCGGCGATGCGGTTCACTATAGCCCGCGACTCGGAACAGAAACTCACCACAAGAAACTCGTTGGTCGTGCTCGAACGGCTTGCCGTCGAACTCCCACAACGCAGTCTGCACGGCCGCCGAGTTGTAGGAGGTGACGAGATCGCCGCTTCCCCAGCGCGTGAAATCATACCCGCTGCTCCCGAACATCGGCGGATTGAGATAGGCATGGTCTGTCTCGCTGTAACCGTTCAACTTCTTTGTGCGCAGCACGATGAATCCGGCATTCGCGTTGAATGTCTTAGAGCAGATGAGGCGCGCCGTGTCACCACAACTTACATCGCCCCAGTCGGCGATCGTCTTCGTCGGTCCCCATTCCTTGATCCAGCCCTCGCCGAAGTCAAGCACATCCCGCCCGTTTGCCGCGCCTTCGACAATGTACGGGAACGTCCTGTCCCCCGCGTCGTGATCAGCGTAGTTCGCAACACCGCGCGCATCATTCCAGCGCGCCACGTAACGACGTCCGGTTCCGTCGATCACGTTCGTCTCGACAAGAGACGCCGCGTCGGACGCATCAAGATGGAAGAGCGGAGATTCCGCAGGCGCGGTGTCTGTCACCACATCCTGCGACGCGGAAACACGGAGACGTCCACCACGCACGGTGAACGAGATGTCGTCCTCGATCAGATCGTGCACACGCAGGTCTCCGTCACCCGTCTTCGTCAACGTCCGGTATCTCGGCAGATAGAGAGAATCCACCGTGACCGACTCGTTAGTAGGCACCCGCACGGTGCCGTTGCCGGGAACGAGCAGCAGGTCGAGGTCATGCTCCGGAAACGATTCAGGACGCCACTTGAAAAGCAGGTAGCTGATGTTCTGTCTACGTTCCGCTTCGGACAGCGCACGCGTGTAGATAATCGCCTCGGCGATTCGCACACCGCCGAACCGCTGATTGCGATCGATTGCGAGCGTGCCGACCTTGATCCCTGTTGCCGTCGAGAGCGACACGAGGTGCAGACGCGAGAAGTTGGCTTGCCCCAGCGGCGTGAACGGGGCACCATCGAGCGTGACACTGCCCGTACGGACAGGGAGAGCTGCATGTCCGTAGTGAAAGAGCGTTCCGTTGGGCCCCCGGTGGAGATGGTAGGAGTCCCACCCGCCGAGCGCAAACGGATAAACGTTGCTCGGAATTGTCTCCTCGAAGACCAGAAAAATCTCCCGTGCCTCACTCGTCTCATCGAAGCGGAGTCCGCCACAGGGCCCTGCCGCCGCCTCGAATGCGTCGAAATTCATCCATGTATCTTCGTGGCTGACACTTCGATACGCGCCGAAGTCGACGAGCGGCGTTCCGCGAATGGACTTGACCGTGCTCAGATACGGCGCCGCCGCGCGCGTGGTGACAATCGCCTTCACGTCTCCGCCCTCCGCGTCGCGCCACTCCGTCACGTGTGTGCGGCCGTCTGCGCCGTTCTCCAGCGTCAGCGTATCGGCGCGCGCGGCGTCGAAACGCACGTAGGCACCGGTGACGGCGTTACTCGGGAACGTGCTGGCCATTCCGAGCGAGAGTGTCGTGCCGTCGGGCACGCGAAGCCGTGTGCGGCCACGCGTGACGAGCGCCACGTCGTCCACCTGCGCGTTGCCTCCGCCATGCACAAACAACATCCCTCCGCCGGTGATCGTGCCGAAGCGGACGCATCCCGAACTCGCATACATGGCGGGACGCATCTTCGCGTCGAAGGAGGCGAACATCGGTGTGAAGTCGGCCGTCGGCGTGACATTCCAGAGCGCTCCGGAATCCCCGCTCGTCCACTGTCCCGCAAATTCATTGGGATTGGCGACGTTAATGCTCTTGAACGCCCTATAAGGCCCCGAACGCATCGGAGAGGAGATCGTCTGGTCGGCGTGTCCGAAGACGGTGCCGATGTCAGTCGCCTGTGCAAGACGGATTGTCTGTGCGCCGTCGGTCTCGATGTCCAGATGAACGATATCCGCACTATTCGTCGGCAGTCGTTCCGCATCCCAGTTTGCGGCATCGTGCCAAGAATAGGTGCCCGTGGCCGTTTGCTGCCACGTCGCCGTCACGCCTTGCGCGCAGGCCGATTCCACCGCCACACCACCTAACAACGCCGCAGTGCACAGCAGTGCGTATTTTGTTCGCTCGTAAGTTGTCATGTCCAGGCTCTCCCCTTCCTGTGAACGCTAAAAACCTCTTCTATCAAGTCATGTGACACATTACGACAGTCAGATCCATTGGACACTTTATCGGCATTCATGTCAATACGGAAGACGCTTTTTTTGACATAGCTGCACGGAATTGCTATCTTGCATCCGTCGGTGCGGGTAACACCCCGTGAGCGTAGTTATTTTGTAAACGGAAGCTCTTGTACCCCCTTGTGGCATGGGCGTCCCGCCCATGAAACACGGGCAAGATGCCCGTGCCACAACCTGCAAGCAAGGGACTTTGCAAGAGCCTCCATGACAAAACAGGTTTTACGCTATGAAAAACAGACAAGCGATCAATCTGCTTTTAACCCTTCTTGGTGCTCTGTTTCTTGCCGTGCCCGCCATGCAGGTCGTGCTGGCACAGCAAGAGGAAGCCGCTGAAATTTCCGCGAACGCCGCGACAGCCAAACAGGCCGAGAACGTCGAAACTGCAGCCGAGCCGCTGAACCTTAATCAGGACGCGGCACAGATGGATGACGCAGCCAAGTCGTCACCGTGGTTCATCACCTCGGAAAATGCCGATGGCCGACGCTTGCGTTCACAGACCAAGCTACTGCTCGGCGCGGGCGTTGTGGCCGCCGGCGTGCTCTACTGCATGCCTGAAAGCGTCACCAACTGGGACCGCGACGACGGCATCGAGGATCTGCCCAACCGCTGGTGGAAGAACGTCTCGCGACGTCCGGTGTGGGACAAAGATGACTGGGCCATCAACTACGTCGGGCACACCTACTGCGGTGGCGTTTACTACATGATGGCGCGCAAATCTGGGTACAACCAGTGGGATTCGTTTGTCTACACCACGTTGATGTCCACGTTCTTCTGGGAGTACGGCATCGAGGCCTTTGCCGAGCGCCCTTCGATACAGGACCTGTTTGTTACACCCTTGGGCGGATGGCTCTACGGTGAATGGGCGTACCGGTGCGAGCAAAGGATCGAGGAGAATGACAACCGCGTCTTGGGATCAAAGACCATCGGCGGTGTTTCGCTGTTCCTGCTTGACCCGATCGACCATCTGGGACAAGGTGTTAATCGCCTCTTGGGCCGCGAATGGATACTGACTGGCCGCGTGACGCTGCGGACGCAGACGTACGCCGACCAGTTGGACAACACCGTGGCCATGCACGGCACCCCTGCACCGGGATTCCGCATGGCGCTACAGCGCGTGTTTTGAGGTAGAACGCTCAACGCTGAAGTGAAACCATGAAACACATGAAACTTCATGAAAGCTGAATCCGCGCACAGCGCGGAGCGAGTGGAGAGCAATGCCAAGGCTTTTACACGCACCGTTGCAAACCACTGCGTGGTTGCAACAAGGGGAAAGCCGACAGGCGACTGGCGACACTGCCAAAAAACTCCTAAATCCCAAATCCTAAATGTCAACTCCGCGCGCCGCGCTGTCGCGCGGCGCCGGGGCC
>JAKJHA010000174.1 GCA_022704125.1 Verrucomicrobiota bacterium
CGGGCGGCGCGCGCCGCCTGGTGCCCCGGAAAGAGCCGCACACATTACCACAGCCCCGCCAAGGGAGTCAACGGGGAAAATGAAAAAAATTCAGGATTTTTTTTGCAAGCGTTTGAGCTGGCCGGCGACGGAGAGTTTTTGCATCGGACTCATGCGGTCTACCAACAGCACGCCGTTGAGGTGATCGGTCTCGTGCTGGATGGCACGCGAGAGCAGTCCGCGCGCCTTGATGGTCTGGCGACGGCCTTCGAGGTCCAGATAGGTTACTGCGACGGTGTCGGCGCGCGTGATCGGCGCACCGATCTCCGGGAAACTGAGGCACCCCTCTTCGTTGCGCTGCGAGCCCTCGGTCTCGATGATCTCAGGATTGATCAGAACCAGCGGCATGGCGATCTCAGCGTTGAAGTCGCGGCACTCCTCTTTCTCGGCCTCGCGCGGCACGTCGATCACACAGATGCTCTCGGTGCGCCCGACCTGCTCGGCGGCCAGCCCCACCCCCTTGGCCGCATACATGCTCTCCAGCATGTCGCTGGCCAGTTGCCGGATATCATCCGTGATCTGCGCTATCGGGACGGCCTTCTGTCGCAAGATCTCGTTTCCGTATATCACCACTGGTAAAATCACTCGAACCTCCCTTTCTCTCCGCAAGCTTGGTTTTTCAGGATAAAAAAAGCAGTGGCACTTGACAACCCCAAAAATAGAAAAACGCAGAACGCAAGAAACACGGGCAAGATGCCCGTGCCACACCTGCAAGCAAGGAGTTTTGTAAGAGCCTCAGGGTAAAAAACCGGGGCCGGTGTTACCCGGCCCCGGTGCTGCATGACAGGAGTGGTCTATATATACTTTTGGTTGTGTGGTTAATCGTTCACCGGCAGGTTCACGAAGATGGTTCCCCCGCGGGTTTTGACCCGCAGCAACACACCCTTCCCGCGTCTCTTCCCCACCGCATTACTAAAGTCTCTCAGGTTCTCTACCTCGCTCCGATTGACCTCGATGATCAACATCCCAGGTCGCAATCCTTTCTCGTACGCGACTGAAGCCGGGTCCACCTCCGACACCACCACGCCGTCGTCGTCATCCTCGTAACCGAGTTCCCGCGCGACATCCGGTGTCAACTCTTGCACCTGAAACCCCAGCTTCTCAGCCACATCACCGCTGTCCTCGGCCTGGCCCGCTACTGCATCGTCATCAGGGAACGTCCCCACGGTCAGCGTCACCTTTTTAGGCTTGCCATCACGGAACAGCGTGATCTCGACTTTGGTGTTAGGCATGATCCGTGCCACATCGTTTCGGAACGAAGTATTGTCTTTGATTTTGATGCCGTTCAGCTCGGTCAGGATGTCGCCGCTGCGGATGCCGGCCTTGTCGGCAGGCCCGTCTTTTTCCACTTCGGCAATCAGTACGCCGCCCGCTTCGTTGCGTCCAAAGGACTTGGCCATCTCTTCGGTAACCTCGCCGGGATTGAGGTACACGCCGACGTAACCCCTTGTCACTCTGCCACTTGTGACGAGCTGATCCTTGATGCGCATTGCCATATCGATCGGCACCGCAAACCCGATTCCCATGTAGCCGCCGCTACGGCTGTAGATCGCCGTATTGATTCCGACAACCTTGCCGTCGATGTTCAGGAGCGGCCCGCCCGAGTTGCCAGGATTAATCGCGGCGTCGGTCTGGATGAAGTCTTCGTAGTCCGTGATGCCGATGTTACTGCGTCCTTTAGCACTCACTACACCCACCGTAAGTGTCTCCTTTAGTCCAAAGGGGTTGCCAATCGCAATCACCCACTCACCGATCTGCAACTTCTCCGGGTCGCCGATTTCCAGCACCGGGAGATCGCCCTCAGACTCGATTTTGATCAGCGCCACCTCTGTCCGCGGGTCGGCACCGATGCGCTTCGCCTTGAACTCCCGTCCGTCTGACAGGCGCACCGTGATCGTATCCACATCGCCCACCACGTGCGTGTTGGTCAGAATATAGCCATCCTTGCTGATGATGAACCCCGAACCTTGCCCGGTCTGCTTGAACATCGGCTGGCGACTGCGGTTGGGAAACCTGCGGTCCGGCTGGCCGGGACGTGCTCTGCGCGGTACGCCAAAAAACCGCTCCGCGAAATCCTCGCCGAACAGATCGAAGGGATTGTTGAATTGATACATGTGCCCGGCCGGCACCTGCTTCTCCACCTGGATAAACACCACCGCCGGCGTCGCCTTCGCCGCGACACCCGAAAAACCCTTGCGGAAATCAAACGCATCAGCCGCTTTGGCGAAAACGCCTGATCCGACCAGCAACGCCGCTAAAAGAACGCTGCTCCCCATTCGTGTACCTTTCATCTTCATGCGGCACCTCCTATAACCTTTTGAACTAAGTGTAAAAACTAGGCCATAACCCCAATCAGCAGACGGCAACCTATATGAACCAACGGCCTGGCGAGTGAAAGGAGTTATGGCCTATACGGACCTGTTTTTGTCAACCTCTTTGCCGTCTCTCGCTTTGGCGCTTTAGTAACAAGCTACCTGCGTGCCAACCGCCACAATCACGAAAATTTTCAATACAACGGCGATTTTTTTGCCCATTTAGCGCGAAACTTAGCCCAATCTAACAAGTAAGCGCCGCCCCGTCATTCATTCAAGCGACAGGATGTCCTGAGCATGTGTGACATTTTGGCTCAGGGAGCGGCAAGTGGTGAATACCGGCAGGGGTCTAAACGCCTGTTCCTTAGTTGTCGAGACCCGTTCTTAACCATGAAACACATGAAACTTCATGAAAATCGGGGACTCCCCCTTGCCGCGCGGTGCGCGGGCTTGAGATTTTAGATTTGGGATTTTCACTTCGGCGTTCTGAGTTCGGCGTTCGGCGTTCACAGAAGGCGGTGCATGCCCCCAAAAACCTTTGCGATCTTTACGTTCTCTGCGGCTAAAAAACTGAGCAGCGCCCTCCCCAACCCCTTGGCGTTCCTGGCGTCTTGGCGGTTCAAAAAACAGAGCAGAGCTTTTACTCTCAAGATTGCGAGCCACTGCGTGGTCGCAATAAGAGTGGTTGACTCGCGACCCGCGACTTGCGACTTGCGGCCAGCCCTGCCCCCCAAAAAAACCTTCGTGCCCTTTGTGCCTTTGTGCGAGGAAACAACTTTTTTTATCGCGCTTGTCGGGCCGTAAGGCACTAATGAACTAACGCACTAACGAAGGCCGGTCCATCAAACGCTGTGCCGTCCCACTCTGCGGCGCTGACGCCATGCTTTCGGAAGGCGATGCGCAGCGTCTTGCCGCCGCGCGTGATGCGCAGGCCGCTGGCGGTGGGCGAGTCGATGCGTTCTGCCTGGCAAGGTACCTCTTTGCCGACGCGTGCGGGAAGCAATAGCGTGAGGGTGTCGCTGGTCGTGGCGGGCTTGCGTGTCGCGGCCTCGACATGCCAGTGATTGGGGAACGGGGAGCGTCCGTTGCGCATTTTGGGCGACGGGTCGAAACCGTCGGTCTGCGTGAAAACGAGCGGCTGGGGCGCGAAATAACGGACCTCAAGGCTGGCGTTCTGCTGGGAGAGACGCAGAGTTTGCGCGGCTTCGTCGAGCGTGAAGGCGCTGAGCCCGTGCAACATGAACTGGAAGGTGGCGGGCGCGGGCGCGGCGAAATCGTCGTAGAGCACCACGATGTCGGGCTTGACGAAGAGCACGGCGCGCTCGGCCCGTGTCACGGCACCGGTGTAGGTGGCGGTCGCTTCGCCGCGCACGTAATTCCACTCAGGGGAAAAACGCGCGTCGAGGATGCTGCCTGTGGCGGCGGCCGAGTGCATGCGCGGGTTGCCCCCATTGACGAGCACCGTGTTCTGGGAACGCGCGGCGTGCGCCCATTTGTAGTGGAACGCACTGCCGTGCAGATCGCGGTAGGTACAGGCGGGCAGCAGGCAGTCGCCGAAAGCGTTCAGTTGAATGCCGAGTTGCGCATTGTGGCCATGGCTGCTGGTGCCGAAAGGAGCAGCCTTGAAGAGCAGATGCACGTCGTCGCGGCTGTCGAGCAAGGTCGCATGCAGACTGACAATGCCCGTACCGCGGAAGACCATCGACTGCGGCCGGTTGGTCGGCGTAACGGGCGCGGGCAGCGGTGGCAGATTGACGGCGTACAGAAAGCCCTCGACGCCGCCGGGGGTGCCCGCACGGGTCTGCTGGAGCCACCACGACCAGTTGGCCGCCGCAGCCGCGCCAGCGGGATCGGCCCCTTTCATGCGAGCGAAGTAGTGGAGATACGCGCAGGAGAGCGGACGGTAGGAGAGGTCGCCAAAGCCGGCGTTGGGCGAGTGAGGCGGCATGACGTAAAGCGGAAGGTTGCCGATCTGGTTGAAGAACGGCTTCTTAAGACCGTCGATACCGAGCGCGCTGTGCGCGATCTGCATCCAAGGCGTGACTTTATTCATGTAGCCGGTGAGATAGTGGACGCCTTCGTGCCAGCCGCCGTCATCATCCGCCCAGACCGGATAGGCGGCGTAAAATTTGTTCACGGCGTAATCGAGCCAGGTCTCGGCCTCCGGCACCTCACCGTAGAAAGCGAGGGCGACTTCGGCGATCTTGTGCCAGATGCGGTTACCGTGGCTATTGAGCGGACGCGTCAGGTGGCCGTTGCCGTGACCGACCTCGCCGCTCTTCCAGGCGTCGGCCACGCGGCGCGACCACACCGCGCGGAAACGGGCGCGCTCCGCCTCGGTGAGGATGTCGTAGATCCAGTCGTACGCGCGCGCCGGGCGATAGAGTACGGCCTTGCCTGCCTCGCAGTTCAGCGCGAAGTTGCTGGGGCCGTCCGGGTCCCACGCGGCGAGCGCCATCAGGAATGAGCGAGCCGCCTCGCCATAACGCGCATCCTGAGTCATCAGCCAAACAAAGGCGAGCAGTTCGACCTCGTTGCTGGCGCGGTCACCGATCAGGCGGTTGGGCCACCAATGTTTGACAGCCTCGTCGTCATCCTTGTTGCGGGCCGATCCACGATGCGCCGGTTCAGGCGTCGGCCCCTTCTTGATCAGGTCGTCGGCTGCTTTGCGGAGTGCAGCGAAACGTGCGGCAGCCGGCCCATCCTGCGCGGCGGCGCGCATCCGCGGCAGATCCTCCGGACGCATAAAGAGGCGCGGATGTTTTTCCGGCAACCGCTCACGCTGCTGAGCGCGCGTCGGCATAGGAAAGAGGATCGCGTTGTCCGGGATGGTCACACTCCGCACCGCGCTCCACGTCGACACCTCCTGCTTGGGGGTGGTGAACCGGTAGCGCCAGAACCAGACGCCCGGCTCAAGCGGCTCATGGTGGGTGTAGACGCACCAAGGTACTTTTTTGGCGGTACCGGGAGCGGCGAAGTCGCGCGTCCGCGACCATTCGATCTGGTAGTGCTCGGCACGTTTGTCGTGGATCCAAGTGAAGGAGGGCGGATTCATGACCGCCGTAGAGCCATCGGCCGGCCGATAGCCCCACTCGTCAGCGTACGCGGGACGGTTGTCAACCGCAAGCGCCGCATATCCCGAGGTGTGCAAGAATAAAAGTACCGTCAACGCGCATCCGATGTGTTTCATGCCGGTATGGTAAAGGAAATCCCGGTACCGGGTCAACTGACGAAGGCTAGGGCAGAGCCGATTGCGCTGTTCGAGTTTTGCGCACCTGTATTGCGCGAAACGGGTGCGGGGAAAAGTGCGATCCCCCAGCGGATGTTTGAATTTCCTTGGAAACACGCGGGTCTGTTTTCCGGCGGGGGA
>JAKJHA010000175.1 GCA_022704125.1 Verrucomicrobiota bacterium
TTTCGATGGATGTCGCGCCGGAATAGGTGTTGGCGGCTGTGAGGGTGAGGGTGCCTGCGCCGGTCTTGGCAAGACCGCCGGTACCGGAGCGGACGCCGGAAAACACGATGGGGCCGGACGCGTCAAAGACGAATGTACCCGCGCCGGTCATATCGCCGGTGAGGGTGAGCGTGCCGGAGCCGGCGTTTTCAATGACGGCCCGGTCTTTGTCGACGGTGAATATCTTGTCGGCAGAGGACGCGGTGGCGCCGGTGACGCGCAGCCGCGAGTAGATGCCACTGTCGAGCGGATTGACGAAGTTGACGGTCGTGCAGGAGCCGAGGGGGTTGGGTGTGCCGTTGGGGGCGAGGAAGGCGACCTCTACGCCGTTGCCCCTGTCGAAGGCGAGCGTGCCCCGAATGTCGTTGTCCGGATGGTTCAGAACCAGCGTGCCCCGTCTCCACCCGCCTGTGGTCTCAAACCCGTTGGGCGCGATGAGTTGGACGTTCATGTCGAGGCGCCGGCTCTCTATGGCGATACGGGCGCGCTTGGTGGGGTCCGAGGGAATGATGCGCAGGGCTGCGCCTTCGCCGTTCATCGAGCCGCCGACATAGATGGCGAAGTTCCAGTCGTTGCGGCAGAAGATGTTGGTGGTGTGCGGGGCGAAGGTCAGGTTGAGGGGGAAATCATAACTCCAGAGTGCGCCGATGGTCGTCCGCTCGGTGAAGGTCAACGGGGCGTTGATGCGCGATTCGAGCATGGTGTAGTTGGTGTCGGTCTCTTCTTGGGCGGGAGCGCGGCGGAGCGTGTTGAAGGTGACCGGGCCGCTGCCGCGCAGATAGATGCTGCGGCTGACGGTGTTGGTGTAGCTGAGGGTGAGGGTCTTGGTCGGCTCGTAGTTGTAAACGTAGAAGTTTCCGTTGACGCACAACGAGGCGTTCACGGTCTGATCATTGGCTGCGCCGGCGGGGAGTGTGAGCGTGCCGTTGGCGGCGAGCGTCAGCGTTTCTTCCGGCAGGCCGATCGTGTACGCGGCGGCGTCCGGGGCGAAGGTGATGCCGGTGGCTGTGGCGCTGCTACCCAAGCCGATGGCTGTTTTGCCGTTGCCGTCACCGGTGAAAAAGGCGGTTTCAGCGGAGGTAGGCACGGCACCGCCGCTCCAGTTGGCAGCGGTTGACCAGAGGGCGTCGGCGCCCAGACCGGTCCATGTGCACATACCGGACGCATCGAGCAAGCCGACTGTACCGGACGGGGGGGCGGCTAAGGGTGCGCGTGGCTGAGTCTGCGCCAACACGGGCGCGACGGCAAGTAAAGCGCCTGCACCGATAAACAACCAACGATGGACAATGGCACACAGACGATCAGAACCACACAGACGGATTGACATAATGCACATCCTTTCACTCACCGAATTACAAAAACACCACACAACCTTGACGCGCATTTTAGACGTTTTTTCGCTTTAGTCAATAGCCCTCACAATTTTTTTGAGACTGTAATCGTGCCCGCCAATCTTTCGCCTTGCGCGTAGTGCGCATATTTGATTAACTGTGCGCGTTTGCGAGCGGAAGTGAACGCGAATGAGTGAAACCGCAACCAAAGAGTTGGCCGAAGTCCGTTGGCGCAAGCTGCGCGACCTCGTGCATGAACACGGCATCCTGCGCGTGGAGGAGTTGGCCGCAGAACTAGGGGTCTCTGCCGCCACGGTGCGGCGTGATCTGGCCGCGCTCGAGGCGTCCGGCGAGTTGCGCCGTATCCACGGCGGTGCCATGGCGCCGGAGCGTTGCGCCGCTGAGCCGTTGTTCGACGACAAACCGCCATGGCCGCGCCGGAGAAGCAGCGCATCGCCGAAGCCGCCCTCACGCTTGTTGGCCCGCGTGATGTCATCTATCTCGACGGTGGCAGCACGACCGTCGCGCTGGCGCGTCTGCTCATTCCGCTCAAGCAGTTGACCGTCGTTACCAACTCGTTGCGCGTGGCGCAGGTTTTCAGCAACGGCGGTCCCCGTATGATCCTGACCGGCGGCGAGTGTCGTTTGCTCAGCCAGACGTTCGTCGGTCCGCTCACGCGCGCGGTGCTGGACCAGATGCATCTCGACATTGCCTTTATGGGTACCATCGGTGTTTCGGCCCAGCAGGGCATGACCACCACCGATCCTGCCGAGGCTTTCACCAAAGAGCAGGCGATGGCGCGCGCTTCGCGCATCGTGCTGCTGGCCGACAGCACGAAGTTCGGTAAGACGAGCTTCGTGAGATTCGGCACGATCGACCAAATTTCTACTGTGATCTCAGACAAACAGATGCCTGCCGCAGAGCGGAAGGCGTTCCAACGCGCCGGAGTCGATACCATTCTTGTTTAACCAATACCAACCGAAGGACACAATCGCTATGAGTACTAATAACTACCTCAGCACGCTGAAACCGAAGTTCAAGCCGACCGTCCATTCGCTCGGCAAGATTCCCGCTTGCCAGTACAAGGGTTCACTGAAAGAGGAACTCGCCGCTGGCACCCTCACGCCCGCCCAGACCGTCGATGTGTTGGAAGACATGTTGATGATCCGCGAGTTTGAAGAGATGATCGTCAAGCTGCGCTCCGGCGCGTACGACGCCTGCAAGGGCTACGAGTATCGCGGCCCCACACACGTCTCGATCGGGCAGGAGGCCACATCCGTCGGTTGCTGTGCGGCGATGCGCTACGACGACCAGATCACCTCGACCCACCGCGGTCACGGCGATTCGCTGGCCAAGGGGTGCGCCGCTATCCGCGGCATGAGCGTGGAGGAGTTGAAGGCCCGCATTCCGGACTGCAAAGCCACCAAGCGCAAAGAGCTGATTGATGCTGCCCTGGAAGACCATGTCTATCGCGCGATCGCAGAACTGTTCGGCAAAGAGGACGGCTACTGCAAGGGGCGCGGCGGCGGTATGCACATCGCGGATTTCTCGGCCGGTCATCTTGGTGCCAATGCGATCGTCGGCGGCGGTGTGCCGATAGCCACTGGTTCAGCGATCAGTTCGCGCTACTTCAAGAATGGCAAGGTCACCTGCTGCTTCGCGGGCGACGGCGCTTACGCCAACGGCGTGGTGCTGGAGTCGCTCAACTGGGCTGCTATGGGCCAGTTCACGAACCCTACCTACGCCAAGGAGCCCTTCGGCCTGCCCATTGTCTACGCCATCATCAATAACCACTACGGTTTCACCGGACGCACGGACGGCGAGGTTTCGGGCACCGCCACGGTTGCGCGCCGTGCGGCCGGTTTCGCGGACAACAACATGCACGCCGAAGTGATCAACGGTATGGATATCCTCGCCTGCATGGACGCCATGCGCCGCGCGGCCGAGTTGTGCCGCAAGGGCGAAGGCCCCGTGTTGCTGGAGTTCGATACTTACCGCAATTACGGTCATTCGCTCGGCGACCCGCGTAACGAATACCGCACCAAGGAGGAAGAGGCCGCCTGGAAGGCTCTCGACCCGATCGCGAATTTCGAGCAGCAGATGCTCGACAATGGCTGCATTACGCCCAAGAAGCTCGCCGACCTCAAGGCCAAGGTGGCTGACCGCAACGCCCGCATGGCAGCCAAGGCCGCGTGGTCGCAGGATCCCGATCCGGCCGACGTGATCAAGTACATGTACACCGATACCCGCGTGGAGACGGTGCCCGAGGAGTTCGCCTCCGTCAAGCCCGTAGGCGAGCTGCCCGTGATCAAGCGTACCGAAGACAATCAGATCACCTACAAGGACGCGATCAAGGAAGCGATGATCGAAGAGATGCTGCGCGACAGCCGCGTGGTGCAATGGGGCGAGGACATCGCCGAGTACGGCGGTGCCTTCAAGGTCACCAAGGGACTGACCGAGGCTTTCGGCCGTGACCGTGTCTTCAATGCGCCGATTTCGGAAGCCTGCATCTGCGGCACGGCGGTCGGTGCGTCCATGACCGGTCTGCGTCCGGTGGTCGAGCTGATGTATATGGACTTCGGTCTGATGGCCTCCGACCAGATTTCCAACCAGGCGGCCAAATGGCACTACATGTCCGGTGCCAGCATTGAGGTGCCGCTGGTCATCCGCGCCTCGGTCGGCGGTGGCAAAGGCTACGGTGGCCAGCACTCCCAGACGCTGGAATCGATGTTCGCGCACATTCCGGGGCTTTACGTCGTCTACCCGGCCACGCCCTACGATGCCAAGGGCATGCTGAAGAGCGCGATCCGCGACAACAATCCGGTCCTCTTTGTCGAGTCGCAGATCATGTACAACTACAAAGGCGTGGTGCCGGCGGAAGAGTACCTGATTCCGTTGGGCAAGGCCGATGTCAAACGCGCCGGCGATAAGGTTTCGATCGTCACGTGGGGGCCGATGCTCTACGAGGCGCTGAAGGCGGCGGACATGCTCGCTGCGCAGGGTATCTCAGCCGAGGTTGTCGACATCCGCTCGCTGGTACCGCTGGACATCGAGACGATCCTCGCCTCGGTGCGCAAGACCGGCCGCTGCGTGGTCGCCAGCCATTGTGTCGACATCGGCAGCTACACCGGCGAGATCGCGTCGCGCATCATGGCCGAAGCCTTTGATTCGCTGGATGCCCCGGTTCTGCGCGTCGGTGCCAAGAACGGCATCGCGCCGCAGGCCTATTCGCTGGAAGACGCCTTCCTGCCGCATGACCGCGACATCGTCGCCGCAGTGAACCAGCTTCTCTAATCACGGAAACGAACGGACCTGTTTAGAGTCGAACGGGATGGCGGAATATCCGCCATCCCCTTTTGTTTTGTGAGAACGCCGAATGTCGAACGTCAAACATCGAACACAGAAGTGTTAAACTTGAAGCCAGGAACCCTCTTCATCTCATTATTGCATCTGTGCGGCAGACGTGTTACGGTCTAGCGGTGAAGGAGGAGCAGTCATGTCCCTGACACGTTTCAGCGTCTCGTTGGAAGAGTCGCTCATGCGGCAGTTCGATGCGAAAATCAAGGCGGAGCGTTGCCCGACCCGCTCGAAGGCGGTCGGCGACTTAATCCGTGCCAGTCTGGTGAAAACGGAATGGCAGGACGGGGAGGAGGTGGCCGGTGCGATCGTGCTGGTCTACGACCATCACACCAGCAACATCGTCAAAATCCTCACACAGGCTCAGCACGACCACCACACAGTGATTATCTCGACGCAGCACGTGCATCTCGATCACCACAACTGCCTAGAGATTATCGCCGTGCGCGGTCAGCCCACCGAGATCCACACTCTGCTCAATCGCCTCAAGGCTATCAAAGGGCTCAAGCATGTATCACTGGCGGCCGGAACGACAGGCGAGCGGCTGGCGTAGGTCACTTCTGCGTGTGCGCTGCGATCTGAAGGCTCATCAAGGCCCAGAATCCGCCGATCAAGCCGGACACGTGCGACTGCAGCGCTGTGGGCAGGCTGTAGATCACGATCAGGCTGGGAATCCAGACTACCCAGTTCATCACCAGATTAGGGATCACCAGACGCCGGTACCAGCCTCGGCCCAATAGCGGGGCGATCGCCGACCAGCGGTAGCCGCGGTCTTTCCACAGATGTGTGATTGCGATATAGGGCGACGCGAAAAAAGCCGTGTAGCCGAATTGATCCGTGATGATCTTCAGCGTCAAGGTGCGGACATCCGTCCCCGCGCCGTATAGATATGTTTGCAATCTGTAGAACTGCGGCAGGATCAGTCCGGCGACCGACCAGACGCCCAAGGCAAAAAGCAACGCTTTGCCCGGCTCCTTCGGTC